>NZ_JBEOSF010000002.1:231299-388847 GCF_040302725.1 Kitasatospora sp. NPDC097605
GCAACGGGCGGGCGTTGCGGGCCGAAAGCGCGGGCGCAGCGACCGGCGGGCGGGCGCCGGGAGCCAGCGGCGCGGACGCAGGAAGCAACGGGCGGGCGTTGAGGGCCGAAGGCGCGGGTGCGACGGCCGGGCGGCGGGGGGATGGGCGCGGGGTCATCGGACGGCCGGGCGGCGGGCGGTGAGGGCGGGGCGGGCGGGGGCGGGGCCGGCGGCGGTGGCGCGCTGCACGGCGGCGGTGAAGGCGGCCAGGTCGGCGGCGTCCAGCAGGTGGCGCAGCTGGAGTTCGACGTTGAGCTTGCGGCGCAGCAGGTGGACGACGCGCAGGGCGGCGAGCGAGTGGCCCCCGAGGGTGAGGAAGTCGTCGGTGGGCAGCACCTCGGGGACGCCGAGCACGGTGCGCCACACCTCGGCGACCTGCTCCGCCACTCCCCCGCCCTCGCCCGACGGCACCGCCTCGGCGGCGGGCGCCGGCAGGGCCCGGTGGTCGGCCTTGCCGTTCGGGGTGAGCGGCATGGCGTCCAGCACGGTCACGGTGGACGGCACCAGGTGGGCGGGCAGGGTGCGGCGCAGTTCGGCCAGCAGGGCGGCGGGCTCGGCCGACGGCCCGGTGACGTAGGCGGCCAGCCGGGTGTCCCCGGGGGCCGGCTCGTGCATGGTGACGGCGGCGGCCGTCACGCCGTCCAGCGCCGCCACCGCGTGCTCGACCTCGCCGAGTTCGATCCGGAAGCCGCGCAGCTTGACCTGGCGGTCCACCCGTCCGACGTACTCCAGCAGCCCGTCCGCCGTGCGCCGGGCCTGGTCGCCGGTGCGGTACATGCGCGCGCCGGGGGCGGCCGGGTCGGCGACGAAGCGCCCGGCGGTCAGCCCGGCCTGCCCGGCGTAGCCGTGCGCCAGGCCGGGCCCGCCCAGGTACAGTTCGCCGACCGCGCCGGGCTCGGTGACCGGCGCCAGCCGCTCGTCCAGCAGGTGCACCCGGACGCCGGGCAGCGGCGCGCCCAGGTGCGGGCCGGGGCCGGTGATCCGGGCGGCGATCGCGTCGACCGTGCACTCGGTGGGCCCGTACAGGTTGAACGCCTCGACGCCGCCGTCGGCCAGCTCGCGCCAGGTGCGCTCGGGGACGGGCTCGCCGCCCATGAACAGGCGCGGGACGCCCGCCGCGCCCCCGAGCAGCGGCTCGCGGAGCAGCTGCCAGTGGGACGGCGTCAGGTCGAGGTCGGTGACGGCGTGCTCGGCGAGCAGCGCGGCCAGCGCGGCCGGGTCGGCGCGCCGGGCGTCGTCGACGACCACCAGGGTGTCACCGCGGCAGACCCGGATCCACTGCTGGACGGAGGCGTCGAAGGAGACGCTGGCGTTCCAGGCGACCACGGACGGCACGGGCCGGTAGGCGCCGATCCCCTCCAGGCCGGCGGCGAGGTCGGCGACGGCGCCGTGCGGCACCTCGACGCCCTTGGGGCGGCCGGTGGAGCCGGAGGTGTAGATGACGTAGGCGGGGTCCAGCGGGTGCGGGGCGGCGGCCTGGAGCGGCGCGGGCGCGGCGGCGTCCGGGCGCAGCACCGCGACCCCGGCCGGGACGGGCGGCGCCGCATCGGCGCTGACCACGGCGGTCAGCCGGGCGTCGGCGGCCATGAAGGCGATCCGCTCGGCCGGGTAGGCCGGGTCGAGCGGGACGTACGCGGCGCCGGCCCGCCAGACGGCGAGCAGGGCGACGGGCAGGTCGAGGGTGCGGGCGAGGTGGACGCCGACCCGGTCGCCGCGCCGGACGCCGGCGGCGCGCAGGGCGCCGGCCAGGCCGTTGGTGCGGCCGTCCAGGGCGGCGAAGTCGAGGCTGCCGTCGGCGGCGTGCACGGCGGGCCGGCCGGGGTGGGCGGCGACGGCGGCGCGCAGCCTGGTCAACAGGTCGGCGGTGGAGGGCGCGATGGTGGCCGGCTCCGCGAAGGTGGTCATGGCGGGGGTACTCCTCGGTGAAGGTCGGGTGGGGGTGGGACGGCGGTGCTCGATGCCGGGTCAGACGTCGGCGGCCAGGCGGGCCAGGGCCGCCGCGTAGACGTCCGTGAACTCCTCCGCCGTGGCGTCGTCGACCAGCGCCCGCTGGTGGTCCACGGCGAGCAGCACCCGCTGGGTGACCGGGTCCTGGATCAGCGAGGCGCCGAAGGTGAAGCTGTTCGGCTCGTGCCGGTAGGTGGGCTCGGTGCCGATCCGGCCGTCCTCGATGCGGGCCGCGCTGAGCCGGCCCAGGGCGTGGAAGCGCAGGTAGCCGAACTGGCTGTCGAGCGCGGTGTCGGCCATCATCCGGGCCAGCCGGGCGAACGGCACCCGGCGGTGCGGCATCATGTCCAGTTCCTCGCGGTGCACGTGCCGCACCAGCGCCGCCAGGTCCTCCCCCGGTTCGGCGACCAGCGGGACGGTGTTGAGGAAGAGCCCGTACACCTCGGTGCCGCCGAGCCGTTCCAGCCGGCCGTTCATCGCCAGCCCGGTGGTGACCCGGCGCCGCCCGGTGATGTGGGCGAGGGCGTGCAGATGGGCGGCGAGCGCCACGGACTTGACCGGGACGGCGAGCGCGTCGGCGACGGCCCGCAGCTGGCCGGGCGCGTCCGGCAGCACCCGTTCGACGGTGCGCGGCAGCTCGTGGACGTGCTCGCTGCCGGGCCAGAGCTGGCCGGTGGCGCCGTCGAGCCGCTGGTGCCAGTAGGCGAGCGAGTCCGGGTCGGCGGCCGCCGCGCGTTCGACGGCCACGAAGTCGCGGAAGGCGGTGCGCGGCGGCGGAGTGGGCGCGGAGACGGGGTCGGCGGCGAGCGCGGCGTGCCGTTCGAGGATCTCGGTGAGCAGGGAGGTGAAGCTCCAGCCGTCGAGGATCGCGTGGTGCTCGGAGATGGTCAGCTGGAAGGCGTCGGCGGCCAGGCGCTGCACGGTGATCCGGAACAGCGGGGGCGCGGTGAGGTCGAACGGCCGGTCGCGGTGGTGCTCGAAGACGGCCCGGATCGCCGCGTCCTGGTCCGCCTCGGTGCGACCGCGCAGGTCGGCGAACTCGACGGGGGCGGGCAGCGTGCCGTGCACCAGCTGCAGCGGTTCGCCGTAGCCGGAGAGGTCGAGGCCGGTGCGCAGCACGGCGTGCCGGGCCATCGCCTCGTTGACGGAGCGGCGCAGCGCGGTCTCGTCGAGTGCGCCGGCGAAGCGGTAGGAGTTGACGTTGTGGTAGCTGTCGGTGCCGCCGGCGACCTCCATGTGGAAGACCATCGACAGCTGCATGGAGACCATCGGGTAGGCGTCGACGATGCCGGGCGGCAGTTCGGCGCGGTCGTCCTCGTCGATCAGCGCGAACGGCCGGTCGGCGCCGGGGTCGGCCTCGACGGGCCGGGCCAGCGGCAGCAGGGCGGCGACGGTGGGCGCGTTGAAGACGTCCCGCAGGGAGAGCTGCCAGCCGCGGTCGTGCAGGGCGCCGGCCAGCTGGACGGCGCGGATGGAGTCGCCGCCGAGGTGGAAGAAGTCGTCGTGGACGCCGATCCCGGACACCCCGAGGACCTCGGTCCAGACGGCGGCGAACAGCTCCTCCTCGGGGGTGCGCGGCTCGACGTGCCGCCCGGCCCGTTCGGGGGCGGCGCGCCCGGGGGCGGGCAGCGCGGCCCGGTCGGCCTTGCCGTTGACGGTGAGCGGCAGCGCGTCCAGTACGGTGACGCTCGCCGGGACCATGTAGGCGGGCAGCGAGCGGGCGAGGAAGCCGCGCAGGTCGTCGGGGGCGCGGCCGGTGACGTACGCGGCGAGCCGGTCCTCGTGCACGGTCACCACGCAGGCCTCGACGTCCGGGTGGGCGGCGAGGGCGTTCTCGATCTCGCCGAGCTCGATCCGGAAGCCGCGCAGTTTGACCTGGAAGTCGGCGCGCCCGACGTACTCCAGGCCGCCGTCCGGCAGCCGTTTGGCGACGTCGCCGGTGCGGTAGAGGCGGGCGCCGGGCGGGCCGGCGGGGTCGGCGACGAAGCGGCCGGCGGTGAGGCCGGGGCGGCCCCAGTAGCCGTGGGCGAGGCTGCCGCCGCCGATGTACAGCTCGCCGGGGACACCGGGCGGGCAGGGGCGCAGCCAGTCGTCCAGGACGGCGGCGGTGAGGTGGGGCATGGGCTCGCCGATGAGGCTGCGCCCGAAGCCGGCGCCGCCCTCGGCGACGTCGTGGACGGTGACGTGGACGGTGGTCTCGGTGATGCCGTAGAGGTTGCAGAGCCGGGCGGGCGGCAGCGGGTCGAGGTCGTGCCAGCGCTGGACGACGCCCGGGTCCAGGGCCTCGCCGCCGAGCATGATCCAGCGCAGTGCGGGCAGCGCCCGGGGGCGGCGGCGCAGGGCCGGTTCGAGCTGGCGCAGCGCGGACGGGGTGAGGCAGAGGTGGGTGACGCGCTGGTCGTCGAGGAGTTCGGCGAACTCCTCGGGCGAGCGGCTGGTCAGGTAGGGCACGACGAGCAGCCGGGCGCCGTGCAGCAGCGCGCCCCACAGCTCCCAGACGGTCCAGTCGAAGGCGTAGCTGTGGAAGAGCGTCCAGGTGGTGTCGGGGCCGAAGCCGAAGTGGTCGCGGCCGGAGTCGAGCAGCCGGCTGACGTGCTCGTGGGCGACGGCGACGCCCTTGGGGCGGCCGGTGGAGCCGGAGGTGAAGATCAGGTAGGCGAGGTCGCCGGGGCGGCCGGCGGCGGGCGGGCGGGTGTCGGGGTGGGCGGCGATCTCGGCGGCCCGGGCGGTGAGGTCGAGGGTCTGCCAGGGGCCGGCGGGGGCGCGGTCGGGGCGGTCGGTGAGGACGGCGGTGACGGCGGTGTCGCCGAAGACCAGGGCGGCCCGGTCGGCGGGGGCGGCGAGGTCGACGGGTACGTAGGCGGCGCCGGTCTTGAGGACGGCGAGGATCGCCACGGGGACGGCGACGGTGCGTTCCAGCAGCAGGCCGACCCGGTCGCCGGGGCGCACCCCGCGGGCGCGCAGGGTGTGCGCCAAGCGGTTGGCGCGGCGGTCGAGTTCGGCGTAGTCGAGGCTCTCCTGCCCGTCGTCGACGGCCGGCCGTTCGCCGTACGCGTCGGCGGCGCGCTCGAAGAGGTGGTGCAGGCAGTGGCCCTGGTCGAGCCGGGCGGGGCGGGGCCGTTGCCCCGCCGCGGTGAGCCGGAGCACGGTGGCGTCCGGGTCGGCGAGGGCGGCGTCCAGCAGGGCCGCGTAGTCGGCGGCGAGGCGGCGGACGGTGGCCGCGTCGAAGAGGTCGGTGCTGTACTCGGCCTCGCCGCGCAGTTCGCCGCCGGCGCCCTCGGCGGGTTCGAAGACGGACCAGGTCAGGTCGAACTTGCTGGTGCCGTTGGAGCGGACGGTGCGCCGGCCGGTGGCGGCGCCGAGCACGAGCGGGGTGTCGTCCTCGCCGTGGGCGCCGAACACCACCTGGACCAGCGGCGGGTGCTGCGGGGTGCGGGCGGTGCCGAGGTGGTCGACCAGCTGGTCGAACGGCACGTCGAGGTAGCCGAAGGCGTCGAAGGCGCCGTCCTGGAGGTCGGCGACCAGCTCGCGGAAGGTCGCCCCCGGGGCGAGCCGGATGCGCAGTGGCAGCAGGTTGACGAAGTAGCCGATCAGATCGGCGAGTTCGGGCCGGTTGCGAGTGGTGACCGGGGTGCCGACGAGGAGGTCGTCGGCGCCGGTCCAGCGGTTCAGCAGCAGGGCGAAGGCGGCGAGCTGGACGGTGAACGGGGTGGCGCCCTCCTGTTCGGCGAGGGCCCGGACCCGGGCGGCGGCGCCGGGGGCGAGGCCGAAGTGCTCGGTGGCGCCGCGCTCGCCGCGTTCGGCGGGGCGCGGGCGGTCGCCGGGCAGGTCGAGCAGGGCGGGGGCGCCGTCGAGGCGGTCCTTCCAGTAGGCGAGGTGTTCCTCGTAGGAGGTGTGCCGCTCCTCCTCGGCCCAGTCGGCGTACTGGGTGCCGAGGGCGGGCAGTTCCGGGGCCCGCTGTTCGGCGAACGCCCGGTAGCACTCGGCGAGTTCGCGCTCGAAGAGTTCGGCCGACCAGCCGTCCCAGATGATGTGGTGGACGACGAGGAGCAGGGTGGTGCGCTCGTCGGCGAGCCGGATCGCCTCGGCGCGCAGCAGCGGGCCGGCGGCGAGGTCGAACGGCCGGGCGGCCCGTTCGGCGATCAACTGCTCGGCCCGGTCCTCCCGTTCGCCCTCCGGGAGGGCGCGCAGGTCGGTGACGGCGAGCGGCACGGCGAGGCTGTCGTGGACGTGCTGGCGCGGCCCGTCGGGGTGCAGGGCGAAGGTGGTGCGCAGCGCCTCGTGCCGGGCGGTGACGGCGTCCAGGGCGCGGGCCAGCAGGCCGAGGTCGAGCGGGCCGGTGACCTCGTAGGTCCAGGGGGTGGTGTAGGTGATGCTCCGCGGGTCCAGGTGGTCGAGGAACCAGAGGCCGCGCTGGAGCCCGGAGACGGGTGCGGTACGGGCCGGAGCGGCCTGGGCGTCGGCGGACGGGCGCACGGCCTCGTTCCCTTCGGTGCGACGGGTGTCGGGGCGGCCGGCCATCACGAGGCCAGCCGTTCGGCGATGGCGCCCACGGTGCGGCCGCGGAAGACCACGTGCGGCGGGACGCGGGTGCCGGTCTGCTGCGAGAGCTTCATGGCGACCCGTACGGCGGCCAGCGAGTTGCCGCCGATCCGGAAGAAGTTGGCGTCCGGCCCGACGTCCTCGGGCAGGTCGAGGACGGCGCGCACGGCGTCGGCGACCAGCCGCTGGTGCGGGGTGAGCGTGTCGGCCGGCTCGGCGGCGCGGCGCCCGGCGGGGGCCGGCAGGGCCTTGCGGTCGATCTTGCCGTTGGAGTTGAGCGGCAGCGCGTCCAGCACGTCGACGGTGGCGGGCACCATGTGCTCGGGCAGCAGGGCGGCCAGGTGGTCCAGCAGCGCCTCGGGGTCGGCCCCGTCCGCGCCCGCGTCGAGGGTGACGTAGGCGGCGAGCCGGTGGTCGCCGGGGGCGGGTTCATGGACGGTGACGGCGGCCTCGCGGACGGCGGGGTGGCGGGTCAGCGCGTCCTCGATCTCGCCGGGCTCGACCCGGAAGCCGCGGACCTTGATCTGGTCGTCGATCCGCCCGGTGATCTCCAGCAGGCCGTCCGGGCGCCGGTGGCCGAGGTCGCCGGTGCGGTAGAGCCGCTCGCCGGGGGCGCCGAACGGGGAGGCGACGAAGCGCTCGGCGGTCAGCGCGGGCCGGCCGACGTAGCCGTGGGCGAGGCCGCCGCCGGCCGCGTAGAGCTCGCCGGTGGCGCCGTCGGGGACGGGCCGCAGCAGGTCGTCGAGGACGTGGACCGCCTTGCCGTGCAGCGGGCGGCCGATCGGGATGGCGGCGCCGGCGGCGTCCCCGGGGGTGGCGCGGTGGCAGGTGGTCAGGCCGAGGCTCTCGACCGGGCCGTAACCGTTGGCGACGACCAGGTCCGGGTACTGGCCGAGCGCCTTGCCGACATGGGTGACGGAGGCCCGCTCGCCGGCCGTGAAGGCCACCCTGAGGTCGTCGTAGGTCTCCGGGAACTCCTCCAGCAGGAAGTTGAACAGGCTGGCGGAGAGCTGGAGCTGGGTGACGCCGTGGCGCCGGGTCAGCTCGGCGATGGCCTGCGGGTCGGGCCGCTGGCCGGGCTGCAGCACGCAGACGCCGCCGAAGGCCAGCGCGCCGTACAGTTCCAGGGCGAAGGCGTCCCAGGAGACCGGGGAGCACTGCAGCCAGACCTCGTCGGGGCCGAAGCGGGCGTAGTCCTGGCCGAGGTAGGTGGTGGTGAGTGCGCGGTGCGGCACGGCGACGCCCTTGGGGCGGCCGGTGGAGCCGGAGGTGAACATCACGCAGGCGAGGTCGTCCCCGGCGACCGGCACGCCCGGGTCGTGGCCGGGGCGGGCGGCGATCGCGGCGGCTTGCCCGTCCAGGTCGAGGTGGCGCCCGACGGGGAACGGCGGGCTCGCGTGCCGGTGGGTGACCAGCAGGGCGGCGGCGCTGTCGGCGACCGCGCCGGCCAGCCGCTCGGCCGGGAAGTCCGGGTCGAGCAGGGTGTAGGCGGCGCCGGTCTTGAGCGCGGCGAGCAGGGCGACCACCAGGTCCGGGCCGCGCTCGACCAGGACGGCGACGGTGTCGCCGCGCCCGATCCCGGCCCCGGCCAGGTGGTGGGCGAGCCGGTTGGCCCGGGTGTTCAGCTCGCCGTAGGAGAGCCGGTGCTCGCCGGAGACGACGGCGAGCGCGTCCGGGGCGGCGGCGGCCCGGGCCTCGACCAGGGTGTGCACGGGCGCCTCGACGGCGGTGGCGAGGGTGCCCAGCCAGGCGTCGCACAGTTCGGCCATGGTGGCGGCGTCGAACAGGTCGGAGTCGTACTCGAAGCGGCCGGTGAAGTCGGTGCCCCGGTCGTCGACGGAGATCGACAGGTCGAAGCGGGAGACCGGGTTGGAGTACAGCTCGCGGGTCACCTCGGTGCCGCCGACGGTCAGCGGGCGGGTGTCCAGCGGGTGCAGCTCCAGCAGCACCTGGCAGAGCGGGTTGCGGTTCTCGGCGCGGTCGTCCGGGCGGTCCTCCAGGACGCTCGCCGCGATGTCGTCGAACGGCGCCTCCTGGTGGCGGTAGCCGGCGATCGCCACCTCGCGCACCTGCCGGACCAGGTCGCGGAAGCCCATCGACTCGTCAAGTCGCACCCGCAGCGGCAGCAGGTTGACGAAGTAGCCGACCAGGGCGTCGAGTTCGGCCCGGCCGCGGACGCTCACCGGGGAGCCGAGCACCAGGTCGCGCTGCCCGGTGCGGCGGTGCAGGGCGAGCGCCAGGCCGGCCAGCAGCACCATGAACGGGGTGGCGTCCTCGCTGCGGGCCAGCGCGCGGACCGCCTCGGCGACCGGGCGCGGCATCGCGAAGCGGTGGAAGTCGCCGCGGAAGCGCTGCACCTCGGGCCGGGGGTGGTCGGTGGGCAGCGCCGGTTCGGTCGGCGCGTCGGCCAGGTGCTCGCGCCAGTGGGCGAGTTGGCGCTCGGCGTGCTCCGGGTCCCGGTAGCGCCAGGCGCTGTAGTCGGCGTACTGGACGGCGGGCTCGGGCAGAGCGGCCGGACGGCCGGCGGCCAGCGCCTCGTACAGGGCGGCGAGTTCGCCCTCCAGGACGGGCAGCGAGCCCTCGTCCCAGACGATGTGGTGGCAGAGCAGCAGCAGGGTGGCGGTGTCACCGGTGCGGTAGAGGTGGGCGCGCAGCAGCGGGCCGCGCTCCAGGTCGAAGGGCACCAGCGCGGCCTCGGCGACCAGCCGCTCGACCTGCCCGGCCTCGGTGTCCAGGACGGCGAACGGCACCTCCACGGACGGGTGGACCAGCTGGCGGGGGCCCTCCTCGGTCAGCTCGAAGGTGGTGCGCAGTGCCTCGTGCCGCGCCACCACGCCCTCCAGTGCCCGGCGCAGCAGCCCCGGGTCGACCGGACCGGCGAAGCGGAACACCCAGGGCACGATGTAGGTGGGAGCGTCCGGGTTCCACTGGTCGAGGAACCAGAGGCCGCGCTGGTACGGCGAGAGCGGCGCCGACGTGGCCCCGGCCCGGGTCAGCGGCGGGCGCTCGCCGCCGGCCGCTGCGGTGACGGCGGCGGCGAACTCGGCGAGGGTGGGGGCGTCGAAGATGGTGTACGGGGAGATCATGCCGAAGACGTCGAAGACCCGGCCGACCACCCGCACGGCGGTCAGCGAATCGCCGCCCAGGTGGAAGAAGTTGTCGTCGGCGCCGACCTCGGGCACGCCCAGCACATCCGCCCAGACCGCGGCGATCAGCTGCTCGGCGGGGGTGCGCAGCGGCCGGCCGGCCGGAGCCTCGGCGGCGGGCGCGGTCCGCGGGTCGGGCAGCGCGCTGCGGTCGATCTTGCCGCCGGCGGTCAGCGGGAAGGCGTCCAGCGCGGTGATGGTGGCCGGGACCAGGTGCTCGGGCAGCCGCTCGGCCAGGTGGGCGCGGAGCGCGGCGGGGTCGGGGTCCTCACCGGTGACGTAGCCGGCGAGCCTGCCCTCGTGGGCGACGACCACGGCGCCGGCGACGCCGGGGCGGGCGGCGAGCAGTTGCTCGATCTCGCCGGGCTCGACCCGGAAGCCGCGGATCTTCAGCTGGTGGTCGGCGCGGCCGACGAACTCCAGCGGGGCGTCCGGGCCCTCCCGGCGCACGACGTCGCCGGTGCGGTACATCCGGGCGCCCGGCTCGGGCGCGAACGGGTCCGCCACGAACCGGCCCGCCGTCAGGCCCGGGCGGCCGTGGTAGCCGGAGGCGAGCAGCGGCCCGCCGAGGTACAGTTCGCCGCTCTCGCCGGGCCCGGTGACCGGCCGCAGCCGGTCGTCCAGGACGTAGGCGCGGCGCTCGCCGAGCGGGGTGCCGATCGGGACCGGCTCCGCCCCCGAGGGGCCGGACAGCTCGTGGACGGTGGCGGTGACCACGGTCTCGGTGGGCCCGTAGGCGTTGAGCAGCGGCACCCCGGTGGCGGCCCGCCAGCCGGCGGCGGTGTCCGGGTAGAGGCGGTCGCTGCCGGAGATCATCAGCCGCAGGGTGCGCGGGGCGCGGCCGCGGGCGCGCAGCGCCGTCACCACCTCCTGGAAGTAGCCGGCGGCCAGGTTGGCCACGGTGACGCCCTCGGCGTCCAGCAGGTCCAGCAGGGCGTCCGGGGCGAGCAGGTGCTGCTCGGGGACGAGCAGGCAGGCGCCGGAGGACAGCGCGGTGAGGGTCTGCTCGACGGCGACGTCGACGGTGGGGCGGGCGAGGTGCAGCACGGTGTCCTCGGCGGTGAGGCCGAAGCGGTCGACGGCGGCGGCCAGGTGGCCGGTCAGCGCGGCGAGCGGGACGTGCACGCCCTTGGGGCGGCCGGTGGTGCCGGAGGTGTAGATGAGGTAGCCGGGGGTGGGCGCGGCCTGGCCGCCGTCCTCGGACGGCCGGAGCTCGACGAGCTCGCCGTCGGTGAGGGCGAGGCCGGCGCCGGCGTCCTCGCGGATCCAGCGGTTGCGCTCCTCGGGGGCCTCCCGGTCCAGCGGCAGGTAGGTGGCCCCGGCGCGGAGGGCGGCGAGCAGGCCGACCAGGTGGTCCAGCCGGTCGCGGCCGGTGACGGCCACCGTCCGTCCGGGGGCGATCCGGGCGGCGAGGGCGCCGCTCAGCTCGTCCAGCTCCCGGTAGCGGACGGTCCGGGCGCCGAGCCGTACGGCCGGCCGGTCCGGGAACCGGCGCGCGACGGATATGAAGGGGAAACCGCGAGATTCCATCATCCAACCCCGATGAATTAACGACGCTGCGGGCAGTGGTTCGACGATAGGGCGGCGTTCCGGAACCGATCGGCAGAATTCCCGGAAGACGAACGGCAGTTTCAACTGCCGCTTGGCATAAGGGCGTTGACACAACGCGACCGGCCCGCCGGGGCGCACGGAGGCGCCTCGACGGGCTCGGGGAACGGCTTTTCTAAGGGAAGTCCGGGGACCACACGTCGGCCCGTTCCAGGGCCGCCGGGGTGTATTTTCCGAGCGCGCTGATCAGCAGCCGAAGTTCGAGCGCGAGGCAGTCGGTGAACCGGATCAGCCCCGCCTCCGGGTCCTCGGCGGCGGCCAGCAGGGCCGCCCGGCCCAGGCCCACCGCGCGGGCGCCCAGCGCCAGGCTCTTGACCGCCCGGCCGCCCTCCCACATCCGCCCGGAGACCAGCAGGCAGGGCGGCGGCCCGGCGGCCGCCAGCCGGCGCAGGCACTCCGCCAGCGGCAGCCCGACCTGCGCCGGGAAGGCGCCCGGCGCCCATCCGGTGCCGCCCTCCGCGCCGTCCACGGTGACGGCGTCCGCGCCCGCCTCGGCGGCCACCCGGGCGGCCTCGGCGACGTCCCGGCCGGGGTGCAGCTTCACCCAGACCCGGGCCCGGGGGAAGTTGTTGCGCATCAGCCGGACCTGCTGGCGCAGGATCTCCGCGGTGAAGGTGCCCGGCGTGCCGGCCCGCAGCACCCGGCCGTCCTCGCCGAAGACCGGGTCCAGGCCGTAGCGGTCGCCGAGCCGGGCGGCGGCTTCCGGCTCCAGCACGGTCATCCCGCCGAGCCCGGGCTTGGCACCCTGCCCGACCTTCAACTCGAAGGCCAGGCGGCCGGATTCCAGCAGCGGCCGAGCCGCCGGGTCGCTGTGGACGAGGTTCCAGACCTCGGCGTCGGCGTCCTCGGTGGACTGCTGGACGGCCACCCCGCCCAGCCCGTCGGGCAGGTGCTCGGTGTAGGCGCGCAGCCGGCCGAGCAGGGCGCGGTCGGCGTCCTCGCCGAGCCGGCCGTAGCCGTTCACCGGGACGACGTTCTCGCCGATCACCATCGGCAGGCCGAGCGCGCCCGCCTGCCGGCTCAGCGCCAGGCCGAGCTCCCCGCCGGCCGCCCGGGTGGAGCCGGTCGCGGACACGTACACCGGCAGAGCGGAGCTGAACCCACCGATGGCGGTGGTGAGTTCGACGTCCCGGTAGTCCGGCTCGCGGCCCAGGTCGATCAGCTTGGCCAGCCGCTGCGGCACGAACACCGGCGGCACGATCCGCAGCGCGTCCAGGGCGTCCGACGGGTCCGCCGCGCCGGGCCCGCCGGCCGGGCGCTCGGCGCCGAACAGCACCTGCCCGTAGCTGCCGGGCGGCGGGAAGGCCGCCGCCGTCCCGGCCCGGGCCCGCTGCCGGACCTCCTCCTCCGGGAACCCCGGTGCGCTCAGATCGCTCACGGCGTCACCACTCCCGCCACCTTCGGGAAGGCGCTGGCCTGCCAGACCGCGTCCAGCCCGGCGACGTAGCGGGTCAGGCGCTCGACGCCGATGCCGAAACCGGCGCTGCCGGGCACGCCCTCGCGGACCAGGTCCAGGTACCAGCGGTACTTCTGCGGGTTCTCCCCCGTCTCGCGCATCCGGGTGACGATCTCGGCGTAGTCGTTGGTGCGCTGGCTGCCGCTGCACAGCTCGCCGTAGCCCTCGGCCGCGATCAGGTCGAAGTTCCGCAGCAGGCCCGGGTCCTCGGGGTTCTCGCGGTCGTAGAAGCCGCGCGAGCCCTTGGGGTAGTCGGTGACGAAGAACGGCCGGTCCCGCCGGCCGGAGAGCAACGCCTCGCCGGCCCAGTCGAGTTCGGCGTCCGGGCTCTGCGGGTGGCCGAGCCCCTGGAGCTCGCTGACCGCCTCGGCGTGCCGCATCCGCCCGAAGGAGCCCTTCAGCAGCTCGGCGAACGCGTCGGTGTCGCGGCCGAGTTCGGCGAACTCCTTGGGCAGCTCGCGCACCACGCTGTCGACCATGTGCACCACCAGCTCCTCGACCAGCTGCACGGCATCGTCCCGGCTCGCCCCGGCCACCTCGACGTCGAGCTGGTGGAACTCGGCCAGGTGGCGGCTGGTCCCCGCGGTCTCCAGCGGCTCCAGCCTGACGTTCGGCGCGATGCAGAAGATCTTGTCGAAGGCCAGCAGCGAGGCCTGCTTGTAGAGGATCGCGCTGGTCATCAGCTTGTAGCGGTGGCCGTAGAAGTCGATGTCGACCTGCTTGGAGCCGCGCGAGCCGGGGTCGGTGACCGGGCCGATGATCGGCGGCAGCAGTTCGGTGAAGCCCCGGCCGCGCAGGTGCTCGCGGGCGGCGGAGAGCAGGTGGTGCTGGATCCGCAGCGCGGCGCGGGTGGTCGGGGAGGTCAGGTGGCGGCCGGGGTCCGGGAGCGTCGCGGCGGCGGTCGCGGGGGTGGGCCCGTCGGTGGTCATGGCGTGGTGAGTCCCAACTCTCGTGGTGCGGCGGGTGTTCGGTCGAGGGCGAGGTCCGAGGTGTCGAGGCGTGAGGTGTCGAGGACCGAGGTGTCGAGGCGTGAGGTGTCGAGGCCCGAGGTATCGAGGCCCGAGGTGTCGAGGCCCGAGGTGTCGAGGCCCGGGGCGGCGAGGGCCAGGGTGTCGGCGGCGCGGCTGTCGTAGCTCCACTGGACGTGGGAGAGCGCGCCGAGCAGGTCGGCGGAGCGCAGGATCGGCGGGCGCGGGCCGCCGGACCGGGCGGCGATCGGCATCGAGCCGACGTCCGACCAGTGCAGCCGCCCGTCCGGGCCGAGCGAGCTGCGGGCCCGGCCGGCGTTGTCGGGGTGCAGGCAGTAGGGCACGTCCAGGTAGCCGGCCGCGAAGGCGCGCACCAGCGCCCGGCCGATGTCGGCGTCCAGCTCCAGCACGGCGCCGATCAGCGCCCGCGCCTCCGCCTCGATACCGGTGTCCGGCACGGCGAGCGGGGGACGCGCGTGCTCGGCGCCGGCGGCCGCGGCGGCCGTCTCCAGCGCCCGGACGTTCTCGGCGACGGTCGGGATCCGGTGCGCCTCCGCCGTGGTCTTCACGATCAGCCGGGCCGCCCCGGTTCGCACCGCCAGCCGGGCGGCGTCCTCCAGCAGCAGCCGGGCCCCGCCGGGGGTGCGCGGGAAGACGCCCATGTAGGCGTAGAGCACGAGGTGGTGGTCGACGTCGGGCAGCAGCTCGCCGGCCAGCCGGCCGAGCACGGTGAGCGCCTCCTCGTCCTGGCGCGGGTCGGGCTGCTGGGCGTAGCTGAGCGAGACGCTGCGCAGCCCGTGCTGCCGGAAGAACAGCGCCTCCAGCACGCTCACCGCGATCAGCAGGCTCGGCGGGCAGAGCTGGCCCATCAGGCAGCCGCCGAACGTCTCCAGATGCGGCTCGGCCCCGAACTCCCGGATGGAAGAGAGCAGTTCGCAGCTGCGCCGCCAGCTCTCCACCGCCTCGCGCAGTGGCGTGCGGCTGTAGGGCAGGCAGTAGGAGACCGGGCCGCCCTCGGTGGCGTCCAGGCCGACCGCGAGCAGCGCGCGGACGATGTGCTCGGCGCGCGCGGAGCCGTGCCGGACCTGCACCGGGAAGCCCTCGCCGGCGACCCCGCGCAGCACCGCCCGGGTGACGTCCGCCGGGTGGCCCGCGATCGGGTAGCCGTTCAGCCCCACCCCGTCGACCAGGGCGCGGCGGGCGGCGGCGAGGTCACCGGTGCGGGTGTAGCTGTCCAGGGTGATGGTGCCGACGGTGACGGCGTCCGCGCCCCGGGTGGCGAGCAGGCCGTCGCGCATCCGCAGCGGGTCGGCCATGCCCATCCGGGGCTGCACCACCAGGGCGCCGGCGGACCGGGCCCGGGCGACGAAGGCGCCGAAGCCGGCTCTGGCGGGGAGGGAGCCGCCCGGCGCGGCGGCGAGGCCGCTCATCGCGGCACCCGGGAGGCGGTCGCCACGGGCAGGGCGGGAGTGCGCAGCGAGCCCACGAAGGCGCGGAAGTCGGCGACCGAGCGGCCCTCCTCGAAGACCCCGTCGAACCCGGCGGCGAGCAGCGACTGCTGCCGGTCCGGGTCGCCGGGCCCCGCGATGGTGAGCTTGCCGCCGATCACCGTGGGCGTGCGGGCCAGTTCGGGGCGGGCGCGCAGCGCCCGGATCACCCGCAGGCCGTCGTGGTAGCCGTGGCCGTTGACGCTGCTCAGCACGATGAGGTCCGGCTCGGTCCGGCGGCACTCGGCGACCAGCAGGTCGTCCGGCACGCAGGCGCCCAGGTTGGTGACCCGGTGGCCGAGTTCCTCCAGCAGCAGTTGCAGGAAGACCAGGTTCCAGGTGTGCGAATCCGAGGCCATGGTCGTCACGACCACCTCCAGCCGGGCCGGTTCGGCCTCTCCGCGCTGCTGCTCCAACTGGTCCACGGCGCAAACCCTCTGTGTCGGTGAGTGATGGACAGAACGCTAGGGAGGATCCGGCGGGCGGACCGGCAGCTCACCCGGCAAGTGACGGGCAGTATCGGCTGCGGACCGGATTCAGCTCGCCGTCGCCAGCACGGGGTAGACCCCGGCGGCGCCGAACAGCCGGCGGCAGAGGTTCAGCACGGTGAAACGGACGCCGTCGCGGGCCGGGATGCTGCGGATCAGCCCGCTCGCCAGCAGTTCGTGCACGGCGGCCAGCGACTCCTGCGGCGGCCGGCCGCTCAGCTCGACGGCGTCCTCGCCCGACCAGTCCCCCGGCTCGGCCGCCAGCCGCGCCAGCAGGTCGCGCTGGCCCAGCGTCAGCCGGTCGAGCGCCGCGTCCAGCGCCTCGCCGACCCCGCCGCGTCCGCCGAACCCGGCCGGGGGCGGCGCCAGTTGGAACGGCCCCTCGGCCAGCCGGGCCACCAGCTGGCGCGGCGAGAGCACCGTCGACCAGCCCGCGGCCAGCTCCAGCGCGCCCGGCAGGCCGTCGAGCAGCCGGCAGAGCGCGGCCACCGCCGGCGCCTCCTCGGGCTCCAGCCGGTAGCCGGGGCGCAGCCGGCGCAGGTGGGAGAGCAGCAGCCGGACGGCACCCACCTCGGCGAGCGCCACCGGATCGTGGTCGAGCTCCGGTCCCGGGGTGGGCAGCGGGGCGAGCGGGATCACCTGGCCGCCGGGCAGCGGCTGGGCGACCCGGGCGGTGATCAGCACCCGCAGGCCGGGGCAGCGCTGGAACAGCTCGTCCAGCAGGGCGGGTTCGACCCCGCTGTCGGCGCCGTCCAGGACCAGCAGGGTGGGGCGGGAGCCGATCGCCCGGACCAGCTCGGCGCGGCGCTCGGGGCCCATCCCGGGCTGGCGGGCCCAGTCCGTCCAGCGCACCGACCAGCGGGCCGTCAGGTGCAGCCGGCGCGCGGCCTCCAGCACCAGCCGGGTCTTGCCGACGCCGCCGAGGCCGGTCACGGTGACCAGCCGGTCGCCGTGCACGGCGAGGGCCTCGGTCAGCACGTCGACCTCCGGCTCCCGGCCGACGATCGCCGCGCGGGCCACCGGCGGGGCGGCCGGCTCGTCGCGCGGCTCCTCGGCGAGCGCCTGGCGGCGCGCGGCCGCCTCGAACACGGTGCGGCTACGGCCCTCCAGCCGCAGCGCGTCGGCCAGCAGCCGGACCGTCTCCTGCCGGGGGCGCTGCACCCGTCCGCTCTCCATGTCGCGGATCGCCCGGACGCTCAGGGTCGCGTGATCGGCCAGCACCTGCTGGGTCAGGCCGATGCGCTCGCGCCGGATCCTGAGCAGCTCTCCGAAGCCCGCCGTCGACTGCAGGGTGTGAACGCCGTCCATGCTCCGTCCGCCTTCCGTGGGTTGGCCAACTACCGGGGACCAGGGGCCCGGGTTCGCCTCACGGCGTCCCGGGGGCGGCGCCGGGCGGTGGTGACCGCCGGGCCGGGTTCCCCTGCCCGCAGATGGTCCACGGCCGTGTTCTACGGTCGATCAACGGCCGATCACCGCAGGTTCACGACACCTCCGCATCGTCCACGAACCCTCCCGGCGGCCGGGCACCCGCGACGCCCCGCTGTCGGACCCGTGTGCGACGGTGGGGCCACCCGGACTCGACCGGGACCGCCAGGGAGGTGCGCGAGTGACGCTGGACGACGGCTGGGCCGGCATGGGGTGGGACTGGACGGACGTCGAGGAGGTCCGCCGCCGGCTCGACGCGGGCGCCGACCCGGCGCGGTGGAACGGCGGGCGCCCCCTGCACCGGGCGGCGGTGTTCGGCTCGCCCGAGGTCGTCGCGGAGCTCGCCCGGCGGGTCGGTGACGTGGATGCGCTGGAGAACGGAGTGACGGCCCTGTGGCACGCCGTCGTGTGCCGGCGGCCGGACACCGCGCGGGTCCTCACCGACGTCGGCGCCGATCCCTGGCGGCGCTCGCTCGGCGGCTGGTCACCGGGGCGGCTGAGCCTGGCCGGGCCGACAC
The DNA here is from genome assembly GCF_040302725.1 of Kitasatospora sp. NPDC097605. Lineage (NCBI taxonomy): Bacteria > Bacillati > Actinomycetota > Actinomycetes > Kitasatosporales > Streptomycetaceae > Kitasatospora > Kitasatospora sp. NPDC097605. The sequence goes on from NZ_JBEOSF010000002.1 coordinate 248,924, forward strand.
CGGACCTGTTCCCGGCCCCGGCGGGCGAGCACCTGACGGAGGCCGAGCGCGCGGCCGCCGACGAGGCGCGGCGGCTGCTCGCGGCCCTGGGCCGCTATGTCGAGCAGGGCATCGGCCTGGCCTGCGTGGCGGGTGTCGACGCGGACGAGGCGATCCGGCGGCTGGCGGCCGTGCCGGTGCCGGAGGAGGAGATCGAGGAGTTATTGGAGGAGCCGTACGCGTACGAGCCGGAGGAGATCGAGGCGATCGTCGGGGTGACGTCCGTTCCCGGCGGCTGCGTGGTGACCCAGCCGTGGGGGTACGCGCCCTACATGTCCGAGGTGCTGGTCCCGCTCTCCGCGGGCACGGTCTGCTACGGCCTGTACGCCAATCCGAAGAGCGGCAACCAGGGCGTCATTTCCCGGGACGGCACGCTGGTCGCCGGGGACCTGCACCCGGGCGGCGGGCCGTACGAGGGCGGCACCGCCGAGGAGGTGCTCACCGACTACCTCTACCAGGGCGCGCCGGCGGCCTACGCGTGCGCGTTCGCCGGGCTGCGCCCCACCGACGACCGGGCGGTCACCGGGCCCGCCGACCACTGGGTCCGGCTGCCCGAACGCGGGTGACGGACGGCCCGGGCGCACCGCGTCGGGATGCGGCACGCCCGGGCCGGACGGCTCCGGGGCGTCAGACGCGCTGCATGCCCGGGTTGTAGGCCTCGCTGACGAAGGAGGCGGCGGTGCTGACGGTGCCGCCCGGGCGGGTGATGTGCGAGATCACCCGGTAGTCGGCCCGCGCGTGCTCCTCGTTGAGCGTGATCGCCGTGTAGCCGCGCCGCCCGTCGTAGAACTTCATGTGCGGGTTGGCGGCCGTCAGGGTGGCCCAGTTGCCCGGGTGCTCCGCGCCGTCGCCGTCGCTGGCGATCGAGGTGCCGACGATCTCGACGCCGACGGTCCGCGAGTCCGGGTCGTCGAAGTCGCGCTTGATGTCCATCGCGTAGGCGACGTGCACGTCACCGGTGAGCACGACCAGGTTCTCCACGCCGATGTCCTCGACGCCGGCCAGCAGCCGCTCGCGCGCGGCCGGGTAGCCGTCCCAGGCGTCCATGGAGAGCCGGGACAGCGCCTCGGTGGCGTTCTTCCGGCGGGAGAACACGACCTGCTGCGGGACGACGTTCCAGACCGCCTTGGACTTGCGGAAGCCGTCCAGCAGCCAGCGCTCCTGGGTGGCGCCCATCAGCGTGCGGCCCGGGTCGGCCGACTCCGGGGTGGGGAACTGCCAGCCGTCGCCGTTGGCCTGGTCGGAGCGGTACTGGCGGGTGTCGAGGATGTCGAACTGGGCCAGCTTGCCGTAGTGGTGGCGGCGGTACAGCTTGAGGTCGGTGGCGTTCGGCTGGGGCATGCGCAGCGGCATGTTCTCCCAGTAGGCGCGGGTGGCGGCGGCGCGGCGGGCGACGAAGGCCTCCACCGACTGGTTCTTCTCCGGGATGCCGGCCGCGTAGTTGTTCTCGACCTCGTGGTCGTCCCAGGTGACGAACCAGGCGTGCGCGGCGTGCGCGGCCTGGAGGTCGGGGTCGGACTTGTAGAGGGCGTACCGCAGGCGGTAGTCCTCCAGGGTGGTGGTCTCGTGGTTGAACAGCGCCGGGAGCGTGCGGTCGGTGTACTTGCGGTCGCCGCCGACGGCGTCGATGCCGTACTCGTAGATGTAGTCGCCGACGTGGAAGACGGCGTCGAGGTCCTCGTCGGCGAGGTGCTTGTAGGCGGTGAAGTAGCCGTCCTCGTAGGCCTGGCAGGAGACCAGGCCGAAGCGGACCTCGTCGATGTGGCGGCCGCGCGCCGGGGAGGTGCGGGTCCGGCCGACCGGGCTGATCCAGTTGCCGACCTTGAAGCGGTACCAGTGGACGCGGTCCGCGTCGAGGCCGTCGACGTCGACGTGCACGGTGTAGTTGAACTCGGCGTGGGCCTTGGCGGTGCCGCGCCGGGCGATCTTGCGGAACCTGTCGTCCCGGGCGATCTCCCAGTCGACCTTGACCACGCCGGTGGGCGGCAGGCCGTTGCCGGGCTCCAGCGGGCGGGGGGCGAGGCGGGTCCAGAGCACGACGGCGTCACTCAGCGGGTCGCCGGACGCGACGCCGAGGGTGAACGGGTTCTCGGTCAGCGTGCGGGGCGCGATCTCGGCGTCCGCGGCGTGGGCGCTCGGCAGGTTGGTGGTGAACGCCAGCGCGGCGGCGGCCGAGGTGACGGTCAGGAAGCGGCGGCGGCCGATCCCCAGCCGGCTCGCGGCCTCCTGGAGCTGCTGGTCGTGCGACGCCTGGTCGTCTGTGCGGGCCATGGGTCTGGACTGCCTTCCGTACGCTGGGCTGAGCCGGCGCGGGCACCGGCTGTGTACGGAGGGTATTGGAGTGGACGGCGCCGTACGGGGGGCGTCGTGATCCCTGCGGAAAGGTGATCATCAGGTGATGACACCGGCCGAATCGGGCAATCGGCTGATTATCGACTCGCGATCGGCCGATACCGCTCGCCGGGCCCCCTCGGCTCACCGGGAGAAGGCCGCCAGGCTCAGCAACAGGTGGGCCGACTCCGGGTGCTGGAAGTCCGAGTGCGCGCCCGCCGGCGCCAGCCTGCGCCCCACCGCGCTCCCCCGGAACACCCGGCCCGCGTCGACGTTCACGATCGGGTGGTCCAGCGTCGGCTTCCGGTACGGCGTGTCCGTCGCCAGCAGCGCCGTCGAGAACTGCCCGACCGGTGCCGTCCCCACCCCCGAGTGCCCGATCCCCGGCAGGCCCTCGGCCCGCAGGTGCCAGAACCCGGTCGCCCGGTCCCAGCGCGAGTGCGTCAGCACCAGCGGGCCGCGCAGCGGCGCCGCCGGCCGCCCCGGCGCCGGGAACAGCCGGGGGAACAGCCGGTCGAAGGCGTCGCGCGGCGCGGCCATCTGGAACACCAGCGCGCTGTCCACCGTGAACGGCCGCGCCGGATCCGTCCGCCCGCTCCACCCCAGCACCCGGGGCCCGGCCGCCGGCCGCTCCGCCGCCCACTGCACCGCCTCGCACAGGAACCGGCCGCCGAAGGAGTGCCCGACCAGGTGCAGGTACTGCCCCGACCGGTTCGCCAGCATCTCGGGGGCGTCCGGCCGCCCGCGCGCCGCGTCCAGGTAGCCGAGCAGGTGCCCGATCACGAACCCCGCCTGCCCGCGCCCGGGCGCGCTCATCGCGTGCGCCCGGTCCCGGATCCGCCGGTAGCCGGCCGGCGAGGGCAGGCTCGACGACGGCCAGCGCACCACCACGCACCACGGCCGGTACCCGCGCCCCGCCAGCCCCGGATACGCCGCCGGCGCCGCCCGCCCGAGCTCGACGGCCCGCCCGATCAGGGCCTCCGCCGCCCGCCCGGCCGCCTGCGCACCGGTCTGCCAGCCGTGCACGTACACATAGAGGTCGGTGGCCCGCTCCGGCACCCGCAGATGCCGCGCCAGGTGCTCGGCCACCCGCCCCTCCGGCACCGGCGTCCGGGTGCCCGGCACCAGCAGCCGCCCGTTCTCGTCGAGGTCCACCACGGCGTGGGTCATGGCGTCAGCTCCAGCATGCTGTCGATCCCGCAGTGCAGGGAGTAGGTGAGGGCGAGCGGATTGCGGTACACGTCGGCGAAGTGGCGGGCCAGGTGCCAGGTGATCTCCCCGGCCGTGGCCTGTCCCCTCAGGTAGAGGTCCAGGAAGGCGAAGGCGTACTCCGCCCCGAACACCTGCGGGATCTCGATCTGCGGCCCGAGGACGCCGCTGGCACCGAGCTCCACCAGGGCCCGGCCGAGGTGCTCCAGCTCGGCTTCGGCCGACTGGCCGGCAAAGCAGGCGTTCAGCAGCACGAAGGGCCGGAACAGGGCGTCCGGCACGTCCTGATGGTTCCGGCGCAGTCGGCGGACCAGGTCCGCGTCGATGTCCCGCGGATCGGAGAGCCGGACGCTCAGCTGAGCGTAGAGGGAGCCGTTGGCGACGAACTGGCCGTGGCACCAGAAGTACATGAGGTCCTCGTCGAGCACCGCCCCGGAGAAGGCCTCCAGGAAGCGGGTCGACTCGGTGCGGACGGTCAGCTCCGTCCGCTCCTCCAGCAGCTTGCGCACCTCCGGCGCCCAGCCGACCGACTCCAGGGCACTGTCCGTGTTGAGGCTGGTCACCGCCCGGGTCCGGGGCGGGTACGACGCCTGGGCCCTCGGGTAGGCGGCTCCGGTCTGCTCGATCTGGTGCCGATAGCCGAGGAAGTCCTGCCAAGGCTCTCCCTGGCCGGCCGTCACGGCCATCATCGGCCAGGGCAGATGGAGGTCGGAGTCGAAACTGACCCGCAGCGGCCCTTCCTCGGTGAGCGTCGCGGTGAGGAACGCCCGCAGCTCGGCGAGGTCGCGGCCCGGCCCGGCGAGCATCTCCTCGAACGCGTACCGGCCCTCCTCCAGGAGTTCCTCCGTCCGGCTGCGGGCCAGCGGCATCCATGCGGACAGGTCGACGGCGGACGCGAACGGGTAGTCCAGCGGCATTCCGTCGTCGTCCACCACCGGATGGTTGACCAGCTGCTGCTTCCAGGCCCACCGCAGCCTGCCCGCCAGCTGGAGCAGCCGGCCGGCGGAGATGTCCAGGAAGGCGTGGTGGCCTCGGGTCAGCGGCTCCCGGACACCCGCCCGGTTCACCGCCATGTGCAGCAGGTCGGCGGTGCCGTGCCGACGCAGGGACACCTTCAGGTCCAAGGGCTCCGCCCCGCGCGCGCCGGGCCGGTCACCCGGTCCGCCCTGGCGCGGCAACAACGTGTAGTCGGCGGAGGGGTTCTGCCGTATCTCGACGACGAGTTCCCGGGGCACGTGGCTACTCCTGCTCCTGTCCGTGTTCCTCGCCGCCGGCCGCCGGAGCGACGTCGACGACGGTCACCAAGTCCTGCAGCGCGACCCCGAACCCCCGGTCGAAAACGGTGAACCGGACCCGGTGCGCCCCCGGCACGGCCGGGGTCAGCGCGAAGCCGGCCGGCTCTCCCGACGGGAGGTAGTCGGCGACGGGCGGCTCGATCACCGCGTCGGAGAGCGCCGCGGCGACCAGGTGCAGCTCCGGAAGCCGGGCCGGATCGGCCCCGGCCGGGTCGCCCTCCGCCTCCAGCCGCAGGCTCAGCCGGGCCGGGACACCCACCTCGGGCTCGTCGAGCAGGGTGATCCGGGGCCGCCACACCACCGGTGCGACGGGCACGGCGGGCACGGCGGGCTGCTCTGGCCGGGGGCGCGGGGCGAGCGCCGCGCCGGGAGGAAGCTCCGGGGCGGCGGGGAGCGGCGGCAGTTCCCCGACCGGTCCGGTGTCCCGCTCTCCCGTCGCCAGGTGCGCCAGCGCATCCCGGCTCTCGACCGCGAGCGGGTGCTCCGGTCCCATCAGGGCGTCGCGTCCCGCGCACGTGGCGAGGAGCAGGTCCCGCGCCGCTCCGACGCGCCCGCTCGCCGCCATCGCCCGGACGAGGCCGACCATCAGGGTGGGGAACGGCGCGGCATCGCCCGTCCGTCGGCTGCCGACGGCCACCGTCGGCTCGTCGCCCGTCCGGTGTCCGGCCGCGAGCAACGCGGCAGCACCCGCGAAGGGCGGCTCGGACCAGAGCCCGGAGTCCGCGACCACGGTGTCGTAGGTCCGCACCGCCCCGGTGTGGTCTCCGGCCAAGTGCCGGGCGAACGCGAGGTTCTGGCGCACCTGGAGGGTGAGCGCGTGCCCCGGGCCGCGGCTCTCGACGCACTCCTCGACGAGCACGCCCAGCAGCACCACCGAGCGGAACGGCCGTCCGCCGAAGGCCGGCAGCAGGGCGTGTGCCGCCCGGGTCTCGACCGCCTCCGGGTGCGCCGCGCCGAGCACCTGCGTCGCCCGGTCGGCCAGGGAGGCCAGCATGGTCACGGCCGTCCCGGGGTCGCCCACCAGCCGGGAGGCATGGGCGAGCCGGCGCCCGACACTGAAGATCCCCGGGTGGCCGGGGCCCAGCACCCGCGCCCAGTCGGCCACCAGCGCGGTCAGCCCGTCCCGCGCCGCACCGTACTCCCCCGCGGACCACAAGGTGACGGCGAGGTCCGAGCGGGCGTGCAGCACGACCGGGTGCTCCGGACCGAGGGCGCCCGACGCCACGGCGACCAGCTCCCGATAGCGAGCCTCCGCCTCCTGGTACCGCCCGGCCTCGCGCAGGTTGAGCGCGATGCTGTCCAGGACGTCCAGCGTGTCCGGATGGCCCGGCCCGCGCAGCCGGGCGAGGTCGGCCCTGACGGATTCGTAGACCTCGGCAGCTGCGGCGTGGTCCCAGCCCCATCGCAGGGCGTGCGCAAGGCTGAACCGATCCATGAGGGTGTCCGGATGGTCCGGCCCGCACAGCCGGGCAGAGTCGTCCAGCACGAGTTCGCGTTCGCGGACCTCACGGCGGTGCCGGCCTGCCATGCGATGGGCAAAGGCCCGGTGACGGCGTTCGGCGAGCGTGTCGGGGTGGTCCTGCCCCTTGATCCGGACCCGGTCGGCGATCAAGGCCTCATAGTGCTCGGCGACCGAACGGTGCTCACCACTGTCCCGCCGAAGCGCCGCCACCCAGGATCGCGCGGCCAACGTGTCAGGATGGTCGGCCCCCTGGATCCGGATCCGGTCGCGCAGCAACGCCTCGTGGGCTTCCAACGACTCTCGGTGGGCCCCCGCCTCGTCCAACGCCCAGGCCTGCCGCACTCGGTCCTGGAGCGTGTCACCGTGGTCGGCGCCCTGGATCCGGATCCGGTCCGCTATCAGGAGCCCGTACCCCGCGACCGCTTCGCGGCACCGGCCGGCCAGAACGAGCGTGCGAAGCAGCGAGGACCGGTCGTCCAGCGCAAGCCGATGATCGGGCCCGTGGATCCGGATCCGGTCCCGCAGCACGTCCTCGAACAGTTCAGCGGCGCGGCACGGCTCACCGACATTGCGGTACGCCAGGGCGAGCCACCACCTGACGTCGAGCGTCTCCTCGTGATCGGCTCCCCGGGTGCGCTCCCAATCGGCGGCCAGCTCCTCCAAGAGGGTCGTCGCACGGCGGTGGTCACCGGTGCCCGCGAAGGCCTGCGAGAGCGACCAGCGCACCCTCAGCGTCGTGGTGTGGTGTGCGGGCAACACCCGGGTGCAATCGGCGAGCAGTCGTTCATGCAGCTCAACAGCGCGCCGGTGATCGCCCCGCTCCCGAGCCGCTTCGGCCTGCTCCGAACGAATTCTCAGCGACGCGGGGTGGTCCGCGCCCTGAAGCCGCTCGTGGTCCAGAACCAGTCGGTCGTACAACTCGGTGGCCCGAGCGTGTTCGCCGGACCGGCGGCAGGCCCACGCGAGCCATTCCCTGGTAGTCAGCGTCTCCGGATGGTCCGCTCCTTGAAGCCGGGTCCGGTCGGCGACGAGCGTGTCGAAGAGCCCCACCGCACGCCGGTCCCCCGCCAGCCCGCACACCCCGGCCAGGCCGAACCTGGCAACGAGCGTCTCCGGGTGGTCGGGGCCGTGCAGCCGGACCTGATCAGTGGTCAGCGCCTCGAACTGCTCCAAGGCGTCACGGTGCCGATCGGCACGCTGGAGGGCGAGAGCAAGGTGCCACCGCGCATCGAGGACATCGGGGTGAGTCGGCCCCTGCATCCGCGTGCGGTGCTCGACGAGTGCCAGACAGCCCTCCACGGCACGCTCGTGCTCACCGCTGTCTGCGAGTGTGTTCGCCACACAGGCCCGGGTGGCGAGCGTTCCGGGATGGTCCGACCCGTGCAGACGTTCCTGGTCGGCCAGCACGGACTCGTAGATCTCGAGGGCCCGCCCGTATTCACCCGCCTCATGGTGAGCCCGGGCCAATCCGCTCCGGGCGGAGAAGGTTTCCGGGTGGGTCGCACCCGAGACCCGCAGCCGGTTCGCGCAGAGGGCCTCGTACAGGCCGATCGCGCGATCGTGATCACCGGCGACCCGGCACGCCCAGGCCTGCCACCACCGCGTGTCGAGCGTACTGGGATGGTCGGCGCCGTAGAGCCGGATGCGATCGGCGGTCAGGGCCTCGAAGAGAGCCGTCGCCCGGTCGTGCCGACCTGTGGTGGAACAGAGCCAGGCCAGCGTCCAGCGCGCGCCCAAGGTGTCGGGGTGTTCCGCCCCCTGGTCCTGCGTCCAGTCAGCTACCAGCGACTCGGCGAGCCTCAGCGCCCGGTCGTCCTGACCGGCCCGCTGGCACGCACGGGCCAGGCGGTCCCGCTCCGCCAGGGTGTCCGGGTGGTGCGGTCCCTGGATCCGCAGCCGGTCCGCGACAAGCCTCTCGCGGTCGGACAGCTCCTGGCCGGGCGCGCCGGAGACGCGCCGGGCCTGCGCCAGGTTCGACCGCTCCTCCAAGGCGTCCAGGTGCTCTGCCCCCTGGATCCGCCGACGGTCCTGGACCACGGCCGCGTAGAGGGCCACCGCGCGACTGGGCTCACCGACCGTCTCATGGGCCCAGGCAAGTCGCGAACGGGCGTCGAGGGTGTCCGGATGGTCCGGGCCGAGTACCCGGGTACGGTCGGCCAGCAGTGCCGCCATCGCGGCCACCAGGCCCGTCAGCTCCCCGGCCTCGACCCGTGCCTTCGCCAGCCCGGCACGGGCTTCCATGGTCTGCACGTGGTCCGCGCCCTGGGCCCGCGTTCGATCGCGGAGCACCGTCTCCCACTCCGCGACCGCCGCCCGGTGGTCGCCGGCCTCCGCGTGGGCGGCGGCGAGCCAGCCGCGGCTGGTGAGCGTGTCGGGGTGGTCCACGCCGAGCACCCGCGCCCGGTCGGCGACCGCCTGCGCGTAGAGCTCCAGGGCGAGACGATGCTCGCCCGCGCTGAGGTGGGCGTACGCCAGGCTGTTGCGGTTGGCCAGGGTGTCCTCGTGGTCGGTGCCCAGCTCGCGTGCCAGGCACTCGTGCAACTCCTCGAACTCGCGGACCGCCTCCCGGTGGTGGCCGGCGAGCTGGAGCGCGTACGCCAGACCGCCGCGCGCGGCCAGGGTCTCCCGGTGCGCGGCGCCGAGCACCCGCGTCCGCTCCGCGACCACCGTCCGGAACTCCTCGACCGCGCGCCGGTGGTCGCCGGCCTTCCGGCGGGCGTGGGCCAGCGAGAAACGGTCGGCGAGGACGGCGGGATGCCCCGGCCCCTGGACCCGGGAGCGGTCGGCCACCACCGCTTCGCACAGCTCCACGGCCTTGACCGGATCGCCCACCCGGGCGTGGAGTTCGGCGAGCCGGCCCCGGGAGGCGAGCGTGTCGGGGTGGTCCGGGCCGAGCAGCCTGCGCTGTCCCTCGACGACCGCCGTCACCAACGGGATCACGAAGACCCGCTGCTCGGGCGCACCGAGTTCCGCCGCGGCCAGCCGGTAGAGTTCGACGGTCTCCCGGGTGGGATCCGGCGAGGCGTGTCCGGCCGTCGTCAGCTCCCGGACGTGCGGCAGCAGCGCCCGGCGGACGGCCTGGTCCGCCTGCGGCCAGAGCCGGGCCACCGCGCCGGCGAGGTTGCGTTCCGCCCGCGCCCACACCTTCCGGTCCTCGTCGCCGGCCCGCAGGGTGGTGCGGAGCAACCGGTGGACGGCCACCGTGCGCGGGCCGAGGGTGACGAGGCTGTAGTCCGCCAGCACCTTCAGGGCGCTGTCCACCTCGTCCGGGCGACGGGAGCCGAACGGCAGCAGCGCCTGGCGCGGCAGCGCCTCCGGGGCGTACCAGGCCAGCGTGCGCAGCAGCTCGACGGCGAACGGGGCGGTCTCCTGGACGGTGCGCAGCGTCGTCCGCCAGAGCCGGGACACCGTGTCGAGGGCACTCGGCATGGCGCCGGACGTCGATGGTGCCACGGTGCGCAGCAGTTCCCGGAAGGCCCGGAAGGTCGTGTCGGTCTGCCGGATGTGGGCGCCGGCCTGGGCGAGCGCGATCGGCAGATGACCGAGTTCGTCGGCGAGTCCCCGGGCCTCGCCGCGCTCGGCCTCGTCGATCTCCTCCCCCCGCCCGGCGGCCCGGTGGAGCAACCGGACGGCGAGCGGAGCGTCGAGCACGTCGATGCGGATCGGGCGGATGCCGTCGTGCCAGCCGTCGGCGCGACGGCTGGTGACCAGTTGGTGTCCCCGTCCGAGCAGCCGTCCCAGGTAGGGCGTCAGGTGGACCGGGTCCTCGACGTTGTCGAAGACCAGCAGCCACCGGTCGTGCGCACGGAGCCAGGCCAGCGCCCATTCGACCTGCCGGCTCGGCGACTCGGCCAGCGCCCAGTCCCGGTGCAGGTGGACGGCGAGGTCGGCGAAGGCCTCGGCGAGCTGCTCGGGCGATTCGGCGGTGATCCACCACACCAGGTCGTACTCGTGCAGGTGCGCGTAGGCGTAGTGCAGGGCCAGGGCCGTCTTTCCGACGCCGCCCAGCCCGTGCAGGGTCGTCGCCTGGGTGACCAGTCCCCCGCCGCCGGCCAGTGCGGCCCCGACCGCCGCCAACGCTTCGGTGCGCCCGACCAGTTCGGCGGTCGGGCTCGGCGGGAGATGGCGCGAGCCGGGCGGGGCGCCGATGGTCCGGGCGGCCGCCTCGGCCTCGGCGGTGAGCACGACCGTCCGCTGCTCGGTGTGCGGGTTGCCCCCGCCGACCACCGGCGAGGCCTTCTGGGGGCGCTGTGCGAAGGGCTCCTGCTCCGGCATTCCCGGGTCGGGGCGGGCGTTCACCGTCATGGACATACTCATGGCGATGTCCCTCCCCCCAGGTCGACCGACTGTCCGACCGACCGTAGTCGCCCGGAAGCACGTTGTCCCCGCCTTCGGCCGATTGCGGCCTTCGGTGTCGCAATGGTGACCTGCCGGAGGTGCGGCCTCACCGGATTCGCGCTCGCCGGGCGAACGGTCCTGCCACCGAGGCGCATCCACCGAATGGGGCGGCCGGCGCGGACCCGCCCGCCCCATCCGGCTCGCTGGTCATGCCCGCTCGCAGGCGGGCGGGCGCCGCCCGTCCCTCCACCGCGAGCGGGTGGCCGTCCGCGAACACAGCCTCCCGGCCTGCGCAGACGCCGACCATCGGGCGGCAGCCAATCACGCCTCCCCGCCCGCTCGCAACTCGCCGCTCATGTCATCCGACGGACCGTCATGTTCGGTACGCGCTGGGGGCGCTGTGGCATCCGGCACCTCCGGAGCGGGGACGGGGCGGACGGGGGCGGCTTCCCGCGGCTGCCGCGGCCCGCGGCGGTTCACGCCCGCGCCATTTCCGCACGGCGGCCGCTATTCCGCGAAACGGCCGGTATCGTTCCGCTTCTTTAAAACGACTTCACGCGGACGAAACAGCACACGCTTTCTTCGGGGCCGACCGGATGCTAGCCTCACTTCAATCTCGCGCCGCTTGAACCGTCCTTTACCCGGGCGGGCGATTCACCGGAAATCCCGGACCGCCATGCACGCCGCCCCGTTTCGGTAATCCTGAAAGGGTTCAGCATGTCCGCTCCCATCAGTTCCCCCGGCCTGCTCGCGCCCCGACCGATCGTCGGGCTGCTCACCGACTTCGGGCTCGTCGACGACGCCGTCGGCATCTGCAAGGGCATGGTGCTCAGCATCGCCCCGCACGCCAACATCGTCGACGTGACGCACGACGTCACGCCGTTCGACATCTACGAGGCCGGCCTGTACATCCGCGACTCGTTCCGCTACTTCCCGGCGGACGCGGTCTTCGCCTGCGTCACCTTCCCGCACACCGGGGTCCAGGACAACGCGATCGGGCTGCGCACGCCCCAGGGGCACACCTACTTCGCCCCCGACAACGGCCTGCTCACCCGGATCGTCCGGGAGGCGGGCGTCGCCGAGGTCCGCCGGATCACCGCCGACAAGGTCCGCCGGCCCGTCATCGACCCGACGTTCTACGGGCGCGACATCGTCATTTCGGCCGCCGCGCACATCGCCAACGGAGTGCCGTTCAGCGAAATCGGCGAGGAAATCGAGGCCTCCGGAATCACCCTCCTCGAAGTCGCCGAACCGGTCGTCGAGGGCGACTGGATAATCGGCGAGGTGGCGATTCTCGACAAGAACTATGGAAACGTCTGGACGAGCATCACCCGGGAATTCCTGGACTCCCGGGGCATCGCCTTCGACGCCGAACTGGAGATCGAGATCGGCGGCGCCAGGCTCACCACCCCGCTGCGCCGCACCTTCGGCGAGACCGGCGAGGGCGAGCCGCTCGCCTACATCGCGAGCCGCGACCAGCTCGGACTCGCCCTCAACCAGGGCGACTTCGCCGCCCGGTACGGGGTCGAGCGCGGGCACGCGGTCCGCGTGAAGGCGCGCTGAGCCCACCGTGCGCGCGCAGGGGTACGCATTCGCGCTGCTGACCGCCGCCTTCTTCGGCGCCGGCGCCGTGCTGGCCAACCGGGTCACCCGCGAGATCGACCCGCTGCTGACCACCGAGCTCAACCTGTCGATCGGCGCCGTGCTGCTGGCCGCCCGGCTCGCGGTGCGGCGCCGGCCGCTGGTCCCGCGCGGTCTGACCGGACGGGACTGGCTGCGGCTGGGCTTCGTCTCGGTGGTCGGCACCGGACTCTCGCTGGCCCTGGTGATCAGCGGGCTGAGCCGGACCAGCCCGGTCAACGGCGGCTTCCTCATCCAGCTCCAGGGCCCGACCGCCGTGCTGGCCTCGGTGCTGCTGCTCGGCGACCGGCTGCGCGTACGGCAGTCCGCCGGGCTGGCGGTCACCCTGGCCGGCGGGGTGCTGGTGGTGCTGCGCGACCCCGGCGCGGGCTTCACCGGCGTCGGTACCGGCGACGCGCTGGTGCTGGCCGGCGCGGTGCTGGCCGGTCTCGCCTTCCTGCCCGCCAAGACGCTGATGGCCAAGGTGCCGGCGGCGCAGCTGGGCCTGTGGCGGCTGGTCCCGGCGGCGGTCGTGCTGCTGCCGGTCCTGCTGCTCGCGCCCGGCCCGCTGCGCTGGCACCCGACGGCCGGCACGCTCGGCCTCCAACTCCTGCTGGCCGTCACCAACTTCTGCCTCGCCTACGTCACCCTGCACCTGGCGCTGGAGCGGCTGCGGCCGTGGGAGACGGCGAGCGTGCTCCAGCTGGAGCCGGCGTTCACGGTGCTGGTCGCCCTGCTGGCGCTCGGCCTCGCGCCGACACCGCTGCAACTGCTGGGCGGGGCCCTGATGATCGGCGGCGGCCTGCTCGCCAACCGGCCCGCGCCGACGCCCGCACCGGCCCCCACCCCGGCCCCCGATCCGGCGCCGGCCCACGACCCGGGCGGCGGCGACCCGTCGCCGCCCGTCCCCACCACCCGACCCGCCTACCAGAACAGCCGAGGTACCACCCCATGAAGGCGATCCGCGTCCACGCCCCCGGCGGCCCCGAGCGGCTCCAGGTCGACGACGTGCCGGTGACCGAGCCCGCCGCCGGCGAGATCCGCATCCGCACCGAGGTCATCGGCGTCAACTACGTCGACGTCTACCACCGCCAGGGTGTCTTCCCCGTCGCCCTGCCGTTCGTCCCGGGCATGGACGCCGTCGGCACGGTCGACGCCGTCGGCCCCGGCGTCACCGAGCTCGCCGTCGGCGACCGCGTCGCCTACGGCGAACTGCCCGGCGCCTACGCCGAGTTCGTCACCGTTCCGGTCCGGCTGGCGACCACCGTGCCGGACGGCCTGGACTCCGGGACGGCCGCCGCCGCAATGCTCCAGGGACTCACCGCGCACTACCTGGCGCACGACTCGCACCCGGTCGCCAAGGGCCAGGTGGTCGTGGTGCACGCCGCCGCCGGCGGGGTCGGGCAGTTCCTGGTCCAGTTCGCCAAGCGGGCCGGGGCGTACGTCATCGGCACCGTCTCCACCGACGAGAAGGCCGCGCTGGTCCATGAGTTGGGCGCCGACGCCGTCGTCCGCTACGACCGGGAGAACTTCCGCGAGGCGGTCCGCCGGATCACCGACGGCGCGGGCGCCGACGCGGTCTACGACTCGGTCGGCAAGGACACCTTCGCCGACAGCCTCGACTCGCTGCGCCCGCGCGGCACCCTGGTCGTCTACGGCCGGGCCAGCGGCACGCCCGACCCGATCGACCCGTTCTCGCTGGTCCAGAAGGGCTCGCTGAAGCTCACCTGGCCCAGCCTCACCCACCATGTGCTCACCCGCGAGGAGTTCACCACCCGCACCGGCGACCTCTTCTCGGGGCTGCTCGACGGCACCCTGCGGGCCAGGATCGACAGCACCTACGACTTCGCCGACGCCCCCGCCGCGCACGCCCGGCTGGAGGGCCGGAAGAGCCTCGGCAAGATCCTGCTCCGCCACCCGTGACACCGGCCCCCTGACCACCCGTACCACCCACCGACCACCCGCACCACCCACCGACCGACGCCCCGCCGGACTCCGCCTTCGCCCGGCGGGGCGTCACCCCGACAGAACGGTCCGAACGGCCTTGGGGCGTGTCTGGCCATTCCCGCCGGGCGCGCGACGCCAGGGCACGCCCCTCAGCACGGGAGGACACTCACCCATGGCTCCCCACTCCCCCGGCCCGACCGCCCGCCACCGCCGGATCGCCGTGGTCGGCGCCGGCCCGCGCGGCCTGTCCGTCCTCGAACGCCTGCTGGCCAACGAGCGCTCCCGCCCGTCGGCCGCCGCCCTCACCGTCCACCTCGTCGACCCCTACCCGCCCGGCGCCGGCCGGGTCTGGCGCACCAACCAGTCCCGCCTGCTGCTGATGAACACCGTGGCCTCCCAGGTCACCGCCTACACCGACCCGAGCGTCACCATCGACGGCCCCGTCGAGGAGGGCCCCAGCCTCTACGAGTGGGCCAAGTCGGCCGTCCCGCAGGGCGGTCCGGGCGAGTACGACGAGCAGGTGCGCGCCGAGGCCCGCGCCCTCACGCCCGACGCCTACCCGACCCGCGCCTTCTACGGCCGCTACCTGCGCGACGTCCACCGCCGGGTGCGCGCCGCCGCGCCGCCGCACTGCCGGATCGTCGAGCACCGCACCCGCGCCGTCCGGCTGACCGACGCCGACCCGCTGCCCGGCGCCGCCCAGGTGCTGGTGCTCGCCAACGGCCGCCGGATCGCCGACCTGGACGCGGTGGTACTGGCGCTCGGCCACCTGGCGACCGGCCCGACCGCCGCCGAGCACACCCTGACCCGGGCCGCCGCCGCGCACGGACTGGTCCACCTGCCGCCCGCCAACCCGGCCGACCTCGACCTCGACGCCCTGCTGCCCGGCCGCCCGGTGCTGGTCCGCGGCCTGGGCCTCAACTTCTTCGACCACCTCGCCCTGCTCACCCGCGGCCGCGGCGGCCGGTTCGCCCAGCGGCACGGCCGGCTCGTCTACCACCCCTCCGGCGAGGAGCCGCTGATCCTGGCCGGCTCCCGGCGCGGCGTCCCGTACCACGCGCGCGGCGAGAACGAGAAGGGCGCGCACGGCCGTCACCACCCCCGGCTGCTCACCGAGGCGCACACCGCCCGGCTGCGCGAACGGGCCGCCGCCGGCCGGCCGGTGCGCTTCGCCCGCGACCTGTGGCCGCTGGTCGCCCGCGAGGTCGAGGCCGTCTACTACGCCACCCTGCTCGCCGCCGCCGGCCGCCCGGAGGACGGCGGGCGCCTCGCCGAGGAGTACCTGGCCGCCGCCGTCCCCGGCCGCGCCACCGGCATCCTCGACCGCTTCGGGGTCCGCGCCGAACAGCGCTGGGACTGGCACGCCCTCGCCCACCCCTACGCCGGCCGCCGCTTCGCCTCCCGCGCCGAGCACCGCGCCTGGATCGTCGACCGGCTGGAGCGCGATGTGCACGACGCCCGGGCGGGCAACCTCAGCGGCCCGCTCAAGGCCGCCCTGGACGTGCTGCGCGACCTGCGCAACGAGATCCGGCTCGCGGTCGACCACGGCGGCATCGAGGGCTCCTCCTACCGCGACGAGCTGGAGTCCTGGTACACCCCGCTGAACGCCTTCCTGTCGATCGGCCCGCCCGCCTCCCGGATCGACGAACTGCGCGCCCTGATCGAGGCCGGCGTGGTCGACCTGCTCGGCCCGGACGTCCGGATCGCCCTCGACCCGCGCGGCGCCCGGCCCGCCTTCACCGCCCACTCGCCCGCGATCGACGCCCCGCCGCTGCGCGCCGGCGTCCTGGTCGAGGCCCGGCTGCCCGAGCCCGACCTGCGCCGCACCGGCGACCGCCTGCTGCGCGGGCTGCTGGACGACGGGCAGGCCGACGCCTACCGGATCCCCGACGCCGCCGGGCCCGGGTACCGGACCGGCGGGCTGGCCGTCACCGAGCGCCCGTACCGCCTGCTCGACACCGCGGGGCGGGCGCACCCGCGCCGCTTCGCCTACGGGATCCCCACCGAGGCGGTGCACTGGGTCACCGCGGCCGGCATCCGCCCGGGCGTCAACTCGGTCACCCTGGGCGACTCCGACGCCATCGCCCGGGCCGTCCTCGCCCTGCACCCGCTGCGCCCGGCCGTCACCGTGGTCCCGGCCCAGCGCCGACCGGCCCCGCGCACCTCGGTCCGCCCCGGCTGACGCCCGCCGGGCACCGCGAGAGCCCCGGTCCCCGCCGTCCCCCGGGCGGAGGCGGCCGGGGCTTCGCCGTGTCCGGCGGGCGGCGGAGACGGAGGTGCGCTGGCGGGACGGTGACGGTGCGCTGTGGGCCAATTCGGCGCCACGCCCCCGGCCTACCGTCGGGGAGTCGGTGGGAGGAACGGGCCCGGCCCCCGGGCCCGTTCGGCCGCCGCCCCCACGCCGCCGCCCACGTCGGGCGGCGGTCGCACCCCAGCACAGGAGGCTTTCGAGGTGTCTGTCATGCCGGTCGGCGGGATCGTCCCCCGCACGGAGGAGGACGCGGCCGCGAACGCCGCCGACGTCGTCGTCCGCAACGCCAGGATCCACACCGGGGACGCCCGCCGCCCGCAGGCCGGCGCCCTCGCGATCCGGGACGGCGTGATCACCGCCGTCGGGGACGACGCCGACGTCGCCCCGTTCGTCGGCGCGTCCACCACCGTGGTGGACGCGCTCGGCCGGCGCGTCGTGCCCGGCCTCAACGACGCCCACCTGCACGTCATCCGGGGCGGCCTCAGCTACGTCCTGGAGCTGCGCTGGGACGGCGTGCGCTCGCTGCGCCAGGCGCTGGCGATGCTGCGCGAGCAGGCCGCCCGCACGCCCGGGGGCCAGTGGGTGCGGGTGGTCGGCGGCTGGTCCGCCGAGCAGTTCGCCGAGCGCCGGCTGCCCACGCCCGCCGAGCTGAACGAGGCCGCGCCGGACACCCCGGTGTTCGTCCTCCACCTCTACCAGTCGGCGATCCTCAACCGCGCCGCGCTCAAGGCGGTCGGCTACGACGCGACCACCCCCGACCCGAAGGGCGGCCAGATCGTCCGGGGCCGCAACGGCGAGCCCAACGGCATGCTGCTGGCCGCGCCCAGCGCGCTGGTCCTCTACTCCACCCTCGCCAAGGCCCCCGCTCTGCCGCCCGAGGACCGCAAGGCCTCCACCCGGCACTTCCTGCGCGAGCTGAACCGCTTCGGCCTGACCTCGGCGATCGACGCCGCCGGCGGCTTCCAGAACTTCCCGGAGAACTACGCGACGGTCACCGAGCTCGCCCGGGAGGGCCTGCTCTCGCTGCGCATCGCCTACCACCTGTTCCCGCAGACCGGCGGCCAGGAGCTGGACGACCTCAAGCGCTGGATCGAGATGGTCCGCCCGGAGGACGGCGACGAGTGGCTGCGGCTCAACGGTGCCGGCGAGAACCTCACCTGGGCCGCCGCCGACTTCGAGAACTTCGCCGAGCCGCGCCCCGAACTCGGCTCCTACGAGGCCGAGTTCGAGAAGGCAGTCCGGCTGCTCATGGAGAACGGCTGGGGCTTCCGGCTGCACGCCACCTACGACGAGACGATCCGCCGCGACCTCGCGGTGTTCGAGAAGCTCGCCGCCGAGGGCCTCTTCCCGCAGGGCAACCGCTGGCTGTTCGACCACGCCGAGACCGTCTCCCGGGAGAGCCTGGACCGGATCGCCCGCCTCGGCGGCGCGCTCTCCGTGCAGAACCGTCTCTCCTTCCAGGGCGAGACCTTCACCCGCCGCTACGGCGCCGGCGCCGCCGCCGAGGCCCCGCCGATCCGCGCGATGCTGGACCGCGGCCTGAACGTCGCCGCCGGCACCGACGCCACCCGGGTCTCCTCCTACAACCCGTGGGTCGCCCTGCACTGGCTGGTCTCCGGCCGCACGGTCGGCGGCCTGGCGATGCGCCCGCCGCAGAACCGGGTGGACCGGGAGACCGCGCTCGCGATGTACACCACGGCGGGCGCCGCGCTCACCGGCGAGCAGGACGTCAAGGGCATGCTGCGGCCCGGCAGTTACGGCGACCTCGCGGTGCTGTCGGACGACTTCTTCACCGTGCCCGAGGCGGAGATCCCGCACATCGAGTCGGTGCTGACCGTCGTCGGCGGCCGGATCGTGCACGCGGCCGCCGAGTACGAGGGCCTGGACGAGGAGCTTCCGCCGATCACCCCCGAGTGGAGCCCGGTCGCCCGCTTCGGCGGCTACCAGTCCAGCGGCGCCCGCCAGGCGGAGCTGCTCGGCGAGGTCGTCGCCGAGTCCGAGCTGCAGCGCACCTGGCGCGTCGCGCGCGGCCGGCACGTCGAGCGGGAGCTGCCGTTCGACCCGTGCTTCGTCCTCTGACGCCCGCCGCCGTCCCCGGCCCGCACACCACGGGCCGGGGACGGCCCGTTTCGACCACAGACACCATGACGAGGAACAGGAACAGGACACGATGGATACCGGACTGCTGATCATCCGGGTGGTGGTGGGCCTGCTCATCGCCGGACACGGCGTACAGAAGGTGAGCTACCACCTCGGCGGCAACGGCCTCACGGGCGGCACCGAGGAGTTCCGGCACGACGGGTTCCGGGGCGGGACGCTCACCGCGCTCGCCGCCGGCGTCGGACAGATCGGTTCGGGCCTGTTCCTGGCCCTGGGCGCGCTCACCCCGCTGGCGGCCATGGTCGCCATGGGCGTGATGACGGTGGCGATCACCGTCAAGGTGCCGCACGGGCTCTGGGTGCAGAACGACGGCTACGAGTACCCGCTGGTGCTGGTGGTGGTCACGGGCTCGCTCGCGCTCACCGGCGCGGGCCGCTTCTCCGTGGACCACGCCGTCGGCCTGACCTCCTGGCCGCTCTGGCTGGCCCTCGCCGCCGCGGTGTTCGGGCCGGTCAGCGGTCTGCTGACGCGGGCCGTCCTGCACCACACGGACCCGACGACGGGAGCGGCAGCCGGTGCGCGCGCTGCTGACTGACGCCCTGCGCACGCTGGTCCCGCCGCGCGCCGACCGGCACGGGCCGCTGCCGCCGCTGATGCTGCTGCTGACGCTCGCCACCGGGGTGGTCGACGCGGTGAGCTACCTCGGTCTCGGGCACGTGTTCGTGGCGAACATGACCGGCAATGTGGTCTTCCTGGGGTTCGCCCTCGCGGGCGCCCCGGGCCTGTCGGCCGTCGCCTCACTGGTCTCGCTGGCGGCCTTCCTGGCCGGCGCGCTCACCGGCGGGCGGCTGGCCGCCCGGACGGCCGCCCACCGGGGACGCCTGCTGACCGTGGCCGCCGGTGTCCAGACGCTCCTCACGGCCGCGGCGGCCGGCACCGCCGCGGCCGTCGACGGCGACCGCGCCCAGTACCCGCTGATCGTGCTGCTGGGCCTGGCGATGGGTCTGCAGAACGCCTCGGCCCGCCGGCTCGGCGTGCCCGACCTGACCACCACCGTGCTCACGCTCACCCTGACCGGCCTGGCCGCCGACTCCCCGGCGGCCGGCGGCGCGGGGCCCCGCCCGGGGCGCCGGATCCTGTCGGCCCTCGCGATGCTGCTCGGCGGCCTGGTGGGCGCGGTGCTGATCCTGCACGGCCACCTCGTGATCGCCCTGGCGCTGACCGCGTTCCTGCTGCTGGCCACCACCGTGGCCGCCCACCGGCTCTCGGCCCCGGACGCCCACTGGGCCCCGCCGACCGGCTGACCGGGCCGGCCCGCACGACAACACGCACGACGACACGCCGCGGCCCGGCGTCCGCCCCACCGCGGACGCCGGGCACCCGCCGTCCTCACACCGCGACGCCGTGCCCGAACCGGTCGTCCGGGCCCGGGCCGTCCACCGGGCCCGACGGCCCGCCGACCGCCCGCCGGCCGGCCGTCGTCACCACGCGCGCCGGTGCAGGGCGACGTGCACGGTGTCGACCACCTGGATCAGCGCGGCCCGCGCGGTGCCGGTCGGGCAGCGGGCGTCCAGCAGCAGGAAGCCGTGCACGGTGCCCTGGTAGCGGATCGCCACCACCGGCACCCCGGCCGCCCGGAGCCGGGCCGCGTAGGCCTCGCCCTCGTCGCGCAGCACATCGGCCTCGGCGGTGACCACCAGCGCCGGCGGCAGCCCGGTCAGCTGCTCCAGGGTGGCGTGCAGCGGCGCCGCGGTGGCCTCCCGGCGCCGGCGCTCGTCGGGCAGGTAGGCGTCCCAGTAGCGGCGCATGTGGTCGCGGTGCAGGAAGTAGCCGGTGGCGAACCGGCGGTAGGACGGGGTGTCGAAGTCCGCGTCGGTCACCGGGCAGACCAGCACCTGGTGGACCAGCCGGACGTCCCCGCGCTCGCGGGCCAGCAGCGTCAGGGCGGCCACCAGGTTGGCGCCCGCGGAGTCGCCGAGGGCGGCCACCCGCTCCCCCGCCAGCCCGATCTCGTGGCCGTGCGCGTGGATCCACCGGACCACGGCGTAGCACTGCTCGACGGCCACCGGGTAGCGCGCGGCGGGCGCCCGCGTGTAGTCGACGAACACCACGGCGGCGTCGGTGCCCAGGGCGACCTCGCGGACCAGCCGGCGGTAGCCGGCGGCGTCGCCGGGCGACCAGCCGAGGCCGGGCAGGAACAGCACCACGGGGCACGGCTCGGCGGCGCCGGCGGGTCTGGTCACCTGGACGGACACCCGGCCGGTGGGGCCGCAGGGCAGGGCGAGCCACTCGGTGGTGGTGCCGTATGGGTCGTCCGGGTCCGGGTCGTCGGGGTCCGGGTCGCCCCCGCCGGGCCCGCCGCCGGGCCGGTCGCCGGTCTCGTAGCCGGCGGGGAGCAGCGCGAGGAGGTCCGGCGGTTCCCCGGCCGACCGGTCGGCCGCCCGGGCGGCCAGGAACTCCTGGAGCGCCCGGTCGAGCACCGGTCCGCGGTCGGGAAAGGGGGTGGGGTCGGACAACTCTTCGCTCCTGGCTTTCGGTCGGTGGTGAGCGCCGGCTCGTCGCCGGCCGCGTCAGCCGGTTTCCTCCGCTCCTAACCCACGGGCCCGCCATTCGCGCGGCGGCACGCCGTAGGCGGCGCGGAAGGCCCGGCTGAAGTGTGCCGGATTGACGAACCCCCAGCGCTGGGCGACCGCCGAGACCGTCGGCGCGGTGCGGCCGCGCCGGGTCAGCTCACGGGCGCACGCCTCCAGCCGGCGCTGCTGGATGAGCCTGCTCACCGTCACTCCCTCGCCCTCGAACAGCCGGTGCAGGTACCGGACCGAGATGTGGTGGGCCTGGGCGATCCGCTCGGGCGCGAGCGCGGGGTCGCCCAGGTTCCGGTCGATGTACTCGCGCATCCGGCGGACCAGCCGCGCGTTGGGGTTGTCCGGCCCGTCGGCCGGGCGGGTCAGGGTGAGCTGGGCGACGAGCGCGCTGAGCAGGTCGGCGACGCTGCCGGCCAGCCGGTCGCCGACCGGGGCGGGGTAGGAGTCGGCGGAGGCGGCGAGGCCGCCGAGGAAGGACAGCAGCACCGGTCCGCACCCGTCGGCGGGGCCGACGGCCGTCGCCGAGGCCTGCCGCAGATCGCGCTCCGGCACGCCCAGCAGCCGGCGCGGCAGGTGGAACAGGTGGGTGCGGAACCGCTCGGGGTAGTCGAAGGCGTACGGGCGCGCCGTGTCGTAGAGGACGAGCCCGCCGGCCGCCACCTCCGCCCGGCGCCCGTCCTGCTGCAGCACGGCCCGGCCGGACACCTGCACGCCGACCCCGACCTGCGGTTCGCACCGCGGGGCGCGGGCGATCAGCGCGGCCGTGCGGGAGAACCGGGCGGCGTCCGCCTCCAGCGTGGAGACCCGTACGTATCCGAGCCGGTGCGAGACCAGCTGGCCGTCGAACGGCCGTCCGGTGAGCGGGCGCAGCTCGACCGGTACCAGCGTCCGCGACACCGCCCCGCCCAGGTACGCCGCCTTCTCGCCGTCCGGGACCGCCGCGGTCGTCACCCGCATGCCCATCTGACCGCCCTTCCGTCGAATCCCTGCCCGATCAGCCTGACCGACCGGGCAAGCGAAGGGTTAGGTCATCTGACTGGTGTGCTGGGCGGGGGCCTCGGCAGCGGGTACGTCAGGCCGGGCCGACGGTCTGGGCGAGGGCGTGGGCGAGCGCGGCGCGGGAGGTGATGCCGAGCTTGGGGAAGATCTTGTAGAGGTGCGCCGCGACCGTGCGCGGCGACAGCTGGAGCCGCTGGCCGATCTCCTTGTTGGTCAGGCCGGTCGCGGCCAGCCGGGCGATCCGCAGCTCCTGGCCGGTCAGCAGGGTCGGGGCGGACGGGACCGCGGCCGGGCCGCGCTGCGGCGGGACCACCAGGTCGCCCGCGGCCCGCAGCTCCTCCTCGCACTGCGCCGCCCAGGGCCCGGCCTCCAGCCGGCGGAAGACGTGGTGGGCCGCGCGCAGCACCTCCCGGGCCCCCGGGCGGTGGCGGCGGCGCAGCCAGGAGCCGTGGGCGAGCCGCAGCCGGGCGAGGTCGAAGACCCACCGCTCGGCGCCCGGCACCTCGTAGGCGGCGCGGTAGGCGTCGTCGGCGTCGTCGTCCTCGGCGGCCACCGCGGCGGCGGCCGCGACCAGGAAGGCGTGCCGGCCGGAGATCTCCGCGGAGCGGGCCGCCCGCGCGGCGGCGAGGTGGGCCAGTGCCTCCTCCCGGCGGCCGGTGTGCACGGCGGCCGCCACCAGGTCGAACACCAGCGCGTGCTGCCAGGGCGGGCCGCCGGCCGGCCGGCCCGGCGGGACGAGCTCGCCGATGTGCGCGTACGCCTCCTCGTGCCGCTGGTGGGCGAGCGCGGCGAGCCCGCGCAGATGGGTCAGCCGGTCGAGGACGTACCGCATCCGGGCGCGGGTGGCGATCGGGCGGACGGCCCGGTCGACCGCGTCCAGTGCGGCCTGGTCGCCGCGGCCGGCCAGGAAGGCGGCGTGGTACTGGCGGAACAGCAGGGCGTTGGTGTGGTAGCCCAGTTCCTCGGCGATCTCCGCCTCGCGCAGGCAGTCCCCGGCCCGGTCCCAGTCGCCGAGCAGGAAGTCCTGGTGGCACTTGGCCTTCGCCACCGAGCCCTGGCTGGCGTAGCCGTGCAGCCCGGTGAAGCGCTGCCACAGGTCGGCCTCGGGGCAGTCGAGGGCCGAGCTGGTCCAGAGCAGCAGCCAGGCCGCGCCGGCCTCCTGCTCCTCGGTCAGGTCCCCGGCCACCGCGAGCAGGGCGTCGGCGACGCCCGGGCCGGGCTCGGTCCAGGCCCGCAGGCAGAGCCGGCCGACCTCGGAGACGGCGTCCCGGTGCCGGCGCAGGGCCTGCCAGGCCCATGGGTCGTCGGTGTAGCTGGCGGCCAGCAGCAGCTTGAAGTAGGCCTGTTCGACCAGCCCGCCGAAGGTGTCGGCGCCCGGTGCGGTCAGGGTGTCGAGGGCGCCCGGCAGCAGGGCGGCCGAGGACGCGAAGTCGATGTGGTGGCTCTGGTCGGCGTAGACCACCGCGTAGGCGAACAGCGGCGCGACGTCCGGCGGGACGGTGCAGGTCTTCAGTTCCTCGACCAGGGCGGCGGTGTGGCGCAACTGGCCGCCGTGGGCGGCCACCACGGCGGCCCGGGTGAGCCGGCGGACGCGGTCGTCGGCGTCGGGGCTGAGCACGGCGGCGCGTTCGAGCAGCAGCGCGCCCTCGGCGGCGCCGCCGCGCTCGGCGAG
Organism: Kitasatospora sp. NPDC097605; assembly: GCF_040302725.1. Lineage (NCBI taxonomy): Bacteria > Bacillati > Actinomycetota > Actinomycetes > Kitasatosporales > Streptomycetaceae > Kitasatospora > Kitasatospora sp. NPDC097605. The sequence goes on from NZ_JBEOSF010000002.1 coordinate 272,772, forward strand.
GTCGCGGCCGGCCGCCTCCAGGCGCCGCGCGAGGTCGGCGTCGGGCAGCAGCGCGGCGGCGGCCTCGTGGACCAGCCGCCGGGGGTCGCCCGGGGCGAGGGCGGCGGCCAGCGCCCGGTGGGCGTCGCGGCGCGCGGCGTCGGAGGCCGCGGAGACCACGGCGGTGCGGGCCAGCGGGTGGCGGAACACCAGCTGCCCGGTGTCGTCGAGCCGGGCCAGGCCGTCCGCCTCGATCCGCTCCAGGGTCTCCCGCACCTGGCCGTCCGGGAGGGCGCGCAGCCAGGTGCCGCTGTTGAGGTCCGGGCCGGTGGCCAGGGCGCCGAGCAGCAGCAGCCGGCCGACCTCCGGGGTCATCGCGTCCAGCCGTTCGGCGAACATCCGCTCCAGCCGGCGCCCGAGCGGCAGCCGCTCGGGCAGCGGGGCGACCCCGCGCTGCTGGGCGGCGGCGAGCTGCCGGGGCAGCTCCACCAGGGCCAGCGGGTTGCCGTCCGCCTCGGCGAGCACCCGGTCGCGGGTGCTCCCGGCCAGGTCCGGGTAGCAGGTGCCGAGCAGCACGGCGGCGTCCGCCCGGGGCAGCGCCCGGACGTCGACGGCTTCGGCCGACCAGGTCTGCGCGGCCGTGCCGTCGGGGCGGCTGGCGCCGACGATCACCAGCGGCAGCTCGGCGCTGCGCCGGTGCAGGAAGCCGAAGACGGTGGCACTGGAGGAGTCGATCCAGTGCAGGTCGTCCAGGACCAGCAGGACGGGGGCGGTGCGCGCCGCGTCGGCGAGCAGCGCCAGCGCGGCGGCGCCGACGGCGAAGCCGCTGGGGGTGCCGGAGCGGGCGCCGAACGCGCTCTCCAGGGCGTCCCGCTGGTGGGCGGAGAGCGCGTCGGAGCGCTGGAGCAGCGACCAGAGGGCCTGGTGGAGGGCGCCGAACGCCAGGTCCGTCTCGGCCTCGGCGCCGACCGCGCGCAGCACCGTGAACCCCCGCTCGCGCGCGACGCGCTCGGTCCAGGCCAGCAACGTGCTCTTGCCCACACCCGCGTCACCGCGCAGCAGCACCGTGCCACCGCCCGCCCCGCCCCCGGCCCGGGCCAGCGCACCGGCCAGCAGCTCCGTCTCCCGCCGCCGCCCGATCAGTGCCGGGTCCTGCCTGTGGTACGCCACGCTACTTTCCTCTTGGGTCGGCCGCCCGCCTCCGGGGCACCCAAGGTTATCCCCTGCCGGAGAACGCTCCGTCCGCCCCGGCGACGCCCCGGGGATCCGCGGGCGTCAGGCCATCAGGGCGCGCACCTGGTGGTCCGGGTCCGCGGCGTCGTACAGCGTCTCGACGCCCGTCCCGTCCGGCCGGAGCGAGCAGACGACCGTGGCCCGGGACAGCTCCTGCCCGGAGGGTCCGACCGCCAGCAGCAGCCGGTCCCCCGCCACCACCGCGTCGGTGACGGCGACACCGGGGGCGCCGGGGAGCAGGCCGCGCAGCACGGGGGCCAGGTCCGTGGCCGTCCACCGGTGCGTCCCCCGCCCGTAGCGCCACAGCTGCCCGGATTCCATGACGACGGTGGCACCGTCCGCCGTGACCGAGGGCCGCCCCGCCACTATGTCGTTGGAGCGGGCGCGGAACGACCACGATCGATCGGCCGAGTCCATCCCGTGGAGCACGGTGTGTTCCCACCAGAGGCCGAACTCGGTGGTCGCGCACCAGAGGTTCCCGGCCCCGACCGCCGTGACGAACGCGCCCGTGCCCGGCTCGACGACCAGGGCGCTCTGCATCCTTCCGCGCCGGCCGCCCGACGGCCGCCCCCACCCTGCGGGGTCGATCTCACGCCACCCGTGCCCGGCGGGCGCCGGGGTGAGCAGCACGGGCACGGAGCGCTCCTCGCCCGAGCGGCCCGGCGGCTCCAGCCTGCCGCCCGTCAGCACCAGCGGCTCCTCCGAGGTGCTGGTGGCGCCGAGGACGAGGTACCGGTCCGGGACGTCGATCCGCTCCCAGGCTGTCGCTCCCCAGGGAAACCGGTGCACACTGCGCACTCTCCCGAGAGGCGTCGACCAGTGCTCCGCACCGACCAGCACGGTCGTCCCGTCCCGCAGCACGTGGTACTGGCCCGGCTGCGGGTCGGTGGCCGGTGAGGCCGGGACGGTGGCGAACGCGCCGCCCACGCCGTCCGCGACGTGCACGGGGGCACCGCCGTCTGCGGACGCCACGACCACGGAGACCCCGTGATCGTGGCGGACGATCCGCACCGGGTACGCCCGGAGTCCGCGGACCTGGCACCCCGGCAGCCGGGAGCGCCGGACGAGCCCACCGTCCCGCAGCTCGGCGAGGACCAGGTCATTGCCCTCCCGGAGCGCCACCGTCGGGGCCGCGCCCCGCATCGGCTCCCTCATGCGAACAGTGCTCCCATCCGGCCGCCGGTCCGCCGGCCCCAAGAAGAACCTACCGAGACCTCGTTCTCGCGTCATCGGGACCGTTGTTCCCCCGGCCGGGACCAACGGCCCGCAGACCCGGGGGTGGGCGGGCGGCAGGCTTTACCCCAGAACGAACCGCACCGCCGCTCCGCCGCACGGCCCGGTCCGACGTCCGTCGGGCCGCCCCTGGTCCCGTCCGAGGACCCGCCCCCACCGAGGAGCCCCGCCATGGCCGTTCAGCACCTCACCGCCGCCCGTACCTCCGGCACCTCCCTGCGCCGCGCCGCCTCCGCCGCCGCCGCCGCTCCGGTCACCGCGAGCGGCGCCGCCCTCGCCACCGCCCGGATCGCGCTCGGCTCCGTGTTCCTCTGGGCGTTCGCCGACAAGACCTTCGGCCTCGGCTACTCCACCGCCGACGGCCGGGCCTGGCTCAACGGGGTTTCGCCGACCAAGGGCTTCCTCAGCCACGTCGCCGCCGGCCCGCTGCGCGGGACCTTCCACGCGATGGCCGGCCAGGCCTGGGCGGACTGGATGTTCATGCTCGGCCTGCTGGGCATCGGGCTCGCGCTGGTCGGCGGTGTCGCGCTGCGGGTCACCGCCGCCGGCGGGACCGCGCTGCTCGCCCTGATGTGGGCCGCCGAGTGGCCGCCCGCCCGGCACCTCACCGACGGCGGCGCGAGCGGTTCGACCAACCCACTGCTCGACTACCACGTCGTCTACGCCCTGCTGCTCATCGCCCTCGCGGTCACCGGCGCCGGCGCCACCTGGGGCCTCGCCCGCCGCTGGGCCGCCCTCCCGGTCGTCCGCGACCACGCCTGGCTGCGCTGACACCGCCCGCCTCCCCGACAGCCGGGGCCGGTCGCGATCTCCCCTCGCGACCGGCCCCGGCTCATGTCCGCCACCGGTCTGCCTGGGAAGCTGGGGCCATGCCGAGGACCGGCTCGCCGACAGCGGCGAGTCCCCGACCTACCGGCCGTTCGAGTTCGTCTCCGCCGACCGCCGGACCCTGCTCTCTCTGGAGGAGTGGTGCTGAGCCGCCGGGCCCGCCCCGGCCTCAGCCCGCCTCTTCCACCAGGACCAGCGTCCCCGTGCTGCCCGGTCGCACGGCGTGCCGGGCACCGGCCGCCACCCGGTAAACCTCACCCGGTCCGAGCGTCAACTCGACGTCTTCGACGAGCAGTTCGAGGCGTCCGTCGAGGACCAGCAGCAGCTCCGCCGCGTCATGCACCTCGACCGGCAGCGGCCGCCCGTCCATCCGCAGGACCTTCACGGCGGCGGTTCCCACCCGCCCGAGCACACGGGAGTTCCACGGCGTCGGCAGCGCGGACGCCGCCTCGTACAGATCGACCGGGTTCATGGCACACCTCTCGGCGGGTTCGAAGGGGGGACGGGCTGGACGCTACCCGGGCCCGCGGGCCGATTGGTCGACCGTTCGGTAAAACCTCGAAGCCCGGCCGCGGTCAGCGGGAGAGGCCCGCGTGGTGGGCGAGGATGGCGAGGCGGACGCGGTCACGGGCGGCGAGCTTGTGGAGCAGCCGCCCGATGTGGGTCTTGGTGGTGCCCTCGGTGATGTGCAGCCGGGCGGCGATCTCCGGGTTGGTGAGGCCGTCGCCGACCAGCGCGAGCACCTCGCGCTCGCGGGCGGTGAGCGCGGCGACGGCCGCGCGGGCCCGGGTGCGGGCCGGGTCCTCGGGGGCGCCGGCCGCCCCGTCGGCGAGCAGTCCGGCGATCAGCCGGCGGGTGATGCTGGGCGCGAGCGCGGCCTCGCCGGACGCCACCGCCCGGGTGGCGGCGAGGAGTTCGGACGGCTCGGCGTCCTTGAGCAGGAAGCCGCCGGCCCCGGCGCGCAGCGCGCCGCGTACGTACTCGTCGAGTTCGAAGGTGGTGAGGATCAGCACCCGGCTGCCGGACGGTCCGGCGGTGATCCGGCGGGTGGCCTCGATGCCGTCCAGGCCGGGCATCCGGATGTCCATCAGTACGACGTCCGGCCGCTCCCGGTGGGCGAGTTCGACGGCCTGGGCGCCGTCCGCCGCCTCGCCCGCCACCGCGAAACCGGGGGCCAGCCGCAGGATGCCGGCGAACCCGGCCCGCACCAGGGCCTGGTCGTCGGCGACCACCACCCGGATCGTCACGGCCGCACCGCCGCCGCGCCGTCCAGCGGCAGGACCGCCGTGACGCGGAACCCGCCGGCCGGGGTCGGCCCGGCGAGGCACCAGCCACCGTACGGGGCCACCCGCTCGCGCATCCCGGCCAGGCCGGTTCCGCCCTGCGGCATCGCGACGGGAACGCGGCCCGGGGCGGGGCCGTCGTCCGTGACCTCCAGCCACAGCTCGCCGTCCCGGTACTCCACCTCCACCCGGGCCGACGCCGCGCCGGAGTGCCGGACCACATTGGCGAGCGCCTCCTGCGCGATCCGGTAGCCGGACAGGCCCACGCCGGGCGGCAGTTCACGCTCCGGGCCGTGGATCCGCACTCGCACGGCAACGCCCGCGGCGCCCGTCCGCTCCGCCAGCCGCGCCAGGTCCGCCGCCGTCAGACCGGGCGCGGGGGCGGGCGGCGCGCCCGGCCCGGTGTCCTCGCGCAGCACGGCCAGCAGCGCCCGGGTCTCGCGCAGCGCCTCCGCGCTCACCGCCCGGATCGCCGCGAGCGCGGCGCCGGCCGGACCGTCCTGCTGCGCGGCGCGCTCCAGCGCGTACCGCCCGAAGCCCGCCTGGACGCTCACCACGCCCAGGCTGTGCGCCACCACATCGTGCACCTCCCGCGCCAGGAGCAGTCGTTCCTCCGAGCGGGCGGCGCGCTCCAGGGCGGCCCGGTGGGCGGCGAGGGCGGCGCTGTGCGCGCGGTGCCGGCGTACCGCGTCCCCCACCGCCCAGCCGACCGCCTGCCCGAGCACCGCGAGCGGCAGGTTGCCGTCCACCTCGCCGGGCGCGGCCAGGGTGACCGCCCAACCGGCGGCGGCCGCACCGAGCGCCACCCGGGCGGCCCGCCGGTCGTGGGCCGCCGCCGTGTACGCCACCAGCACCCCGACCAGCACCGCCCAGAACCCGACGACCAGCCCGATCGCGGGCTGCCGGCAGCCCACCACCGTGCCCGCCCAGGCGAGCGCGGCGAGCCCGCACGCCCGCCCCGGGTCCTGCCGCCGCAGCGCCAGCGCCATGCCGAGCACCACGGTGGCGAGCAGGGCGACGGCCACCGCGGCGGGGCCGTCCGGCGGCGGGTTGCCGCGCCCGTGCGGGTCGAAGTCCCGGGCGGCGTCGAGCACCCGGGCGGCGGTCACGGCCGTGCCGCCCAGCGCGGCGAGCGGGTCCGTCCAGGTCCGGTGCGCGGGCGCCAGCCGCTTGGTCCACGGGACGGGCGCGACGCGCTGGTCGTTCTGCACCCGGCCAGGCTAGCCACGGGCGGCCGGGCCGGCATCCGACCACGGTCGTATGCCCACGGCCCGACGCGCCGGACGGGGTCCGGGCGCCACGGTGGGGTCGCACAGCCGAACCCGCCAGCGAAGGAACTCCCCCATGCCCCACCGCCGTCACCGTCCGGCCGCCGCCGCGCTCGCCGTCCTGCTCGCCGCCGGCGCCCTCGTCACGACCGGCACCGCGACCCCGGCCGCCGCTTCGAGCAGCACCGTCACCGCCCCGATCCCGCTCACCCTCCCCGCGCCGGGCGGCCCGCTGCCCGTCGGCACCACCACGCTCCACCTCGTCGACCCACGGCGCCCCGACCGCTGGGCGCCCACCCCGCGTCCGCGCGAACTGATGGCGCAGCTCTGGTACCCGGCCGCCGCCTGCGGCGCGCCCGCCCACCGGCTCGCGCCGTGGACGGGGCCGGCCGAACAGGCCCACCTGGAGGCCGACTACCTCGGCGTCACCCCCGGCCGGCTCACCTGGCCGACCACCCACGCGCGCCAGGACGCGCCCGCCGACCGCACCGCCCGCCATCCGGTGGTCCTCTACTCCCCCGGCTCGCGCGCCGACCGCTCCTTCGGCACCCTCGCCGCCGAGGACCTCGCCTCCCGGGGCTATGCGGTCGTCGTCCTCGACCACACCTTCGATGCCGGCGAAGTCGCCTTCCCGGAAGGCCGGTTGGAGGTCCGCAACAAGCCCGCCGTGTTCGCCATGACGGACGAGGAGATCGTCGCCTACCGCACCGCCGACACCCGCTTCGTGCTCGACCGGCTCACCGACCTCGCCGCCGGCACCAACCCCGACGCCGAGCACCGCCCCCTCCCGCCCGGCCTCGGCGCGGCGCTCGACCTCACCGCCGTCGGCGTGGCCGGCCACTCGATGGGCGGCGCCACGGCCGTCCAGACCCTGCACGACGACCCGCGGGTGCTGGCCGGCGCCTCGCTCGACGGCCCGGTCTTCGGCACCGTCGCCACCGACGGACTGGACCGCCCACTGCTGCTGTTCGGCGCCTCGGACGTCCGCCCGGCCCGCGACGCGATGTGGGACGCGCTCTGGCCGCGCCTCACCTCCTGGCGCCGCCAGCTGCGGCTGGACGGCTCCGGGCACGGCAGCTTCGCCGACCTGGAGGTGCTGCTGACCGCCGCCCGGCCCGTCCTCCCCTGGCCCGCCGACGAGGTCGACCACCTGCTCGGCACCATCGACCCGGCCCGCGCCGTCGCCGCCCAACGCGCCTACCTGGCCGCCTTCTTCGACCTCCACCTGCGCCACCGCCCGACGCCGCTGTTCACCACGCCCTCCCCCGCCCACCCGGAGGTCCACCTGATCCGCTGACGCCGGCCGCGGACCCGCGCCGCCCGGCCGCCGGGGTGGGCCGGGCACGCTCCCGGTGTCCGCCGGTACGGACGTCTCCGTACCGGCGGACACCGGCGCGCCGTGCCTCCTGCCGGCCCTCAGGACGGCGGGGACGGCCGGCAGGACAGGTCCCGCTCCGGCAGCACGCCGGTGCTCAGGAAGCGGTCGGCGGCGGTCACCGCGCAGGACGGCACCCAGCGGTCGTAGGCGCCGTGGTTGCCGCTGTCCACCGTGACCATCCGGGCCCGTTCGCCGAGCGTCGCCCGCATGCCGAGCGCGCCGACCAGCGGGGTCGCCGGGTCGCGCTCGGTCTGCAGCAGCAGGATGTTCCTCGGTCCCCGGTCGGTGATCCGCACCGCGGGCTCCACCGGGGCCGGCCAGAACGCGCACGGCCAGACGTTGGCGCCCATGCCGTTCAGGATCGGGTTGCGCCGTCCGCTCTCGGTGACCCTGCGCTGGTACCCGGCGAGGTCGCGCGACGCCGGGGTGTCGTTGCAGAGCACCGCCGTCAGCGCGGCCACGTCGTTGTCCTCGGGGACGTCCGAGGGGCCCTTGGCCAGCCACCAGTACGGGACCGGCCCGGTGCCGTCGTCGGCGAGGAAGCGCCACCAGTCGGCGATCTCCTGGAACAGCGCGGTGTGGTACGAGTCCAGGCGGTAGACGGTGCGCCACAGGTTGCCGTTGACCGGCCCGGCCACCGGGTGGTTCACCGGTGTCCGGTCCAGCTTCGCGGCCAGCGCCAGGTAGTTGGCGCGCACGGCCGCCGGGGTCGCGCCGAACCGCAGGGTCGCGTCGCGCTCGGCCGCCCAGGCGGCGAAGTCCTCGAAGCGCAGCTCGCTGGCGTGGTCCCAGGTGGCGAGACGGTCCTGCCAGGTAACGTTGGGGCTGACGTTGGCGTCCAGCACGAAGCGGTCCGCGCGCCCCGGGAACAGCTCGGCGTAGACCACGCCCAGGTAGGTGCCGTACGACGCGGCGCGGTAGGAGATCTTCGACTCGCCGAGCGCGGCGCGGATGCGGTCCAGGTCGCGCGCCGTGTTGGCGGTGGTCGTCTGCCGGATCAGCTCGCGGTCCCCGGCGAGGCAGTCGCGCGCCAGGTCACGGGCGTAGCGCACATTGGGGGCGATCGAGCCGTCCGGGGCCGGGAACGGGAAGACCAGCTCGTACGGCACCCCGGCCGCCGTCCGGCCGCAGGTGACCGGCGTGCTGCGGCCGACCCCGCGCGGGTCGAAGCTCACCAGGTCGTAGCGGTCCAGCACCTCCTGGGGGTAACCGGCCTCCTGGGCCGTGGGCAGGTGCAGGCTCGCGATCCCCGGCCCGCCGCCGTTGTGGACCAGGATCCCGCGCCGCAGCCCCGGCTTGGCGGTGGGGAGCTTCGACACCGCGATCTCGATGGTCCGCCCGCGCGGGGCCCGGTAGTCCAGCGGCACGCGCACCGTGGTGCAGCGCAGCCGCGGGTCCGCCGGGGCCCCGGACGGGTCGGCGGGGCAGTCCGTCCACACCGGTGGGCGGGGCCGCTGCTCCGGCGCCGCCTCGGCCGCCCCGGTACCCGCACCGGCGAGTACCAGGGCGAGCGCGATGCCGACGGTTCTCAGTGGTCCTCTTAATCTCATAGGTCTGGACCATAGGGACGGAACCGCAGGCTGTCGTCCTCCTGAAGGGGTACTGGCTAGTTGATCCGCTTCGCGACGGCCGCGTTGTCGGGGAAGGCTGTGCTTGCCGCTCCCACCCCGGTGACGCATTCGGCCCCGCCGTGGTCTCCGTCTCCCCAGCCTCGGGTTTCCTCGATCACCAGCGCGCGCAGGGAACGCCACGCTGCCGATCCGGGCTACGCACCCTCCGGTCGTCGGGTGCACCCCTGGAACCGGCGCCTCAGGTCTCGAGCCTCGATGCTGTCGGGGTCGAACGTCTGATACGCGATGTCCCTTGTCACAGCGGGGCCGTAGAGCCTGACAGCTCGGCAGTCGAAGCAGAACGCGATCTCGAAGAGGACCTGCTCCGGGAAGACCGGATGGCGGCCGGTGCGGGCCCGAAGCGCGAAGCCGGGGATGAAGCACCGCATCCTGACGCCCGGTGGGATTCCCGCAACCTGCGTGAGCACCTCCTGCGCGTCCTCCCAGATCCCGATCGTGTCACCGGGAACGGAGTCTTCCCACGCGGGCCAGCCGTGGGGGTCGGTGATCCGCACGACCTCCACGATCTCGATCAAGTCGGCGGTGGTGGGTAGCAGCATCCGGTCAGTGTTCCAGAGGGCCGCCGCAGGCACCGACTCCCTCGCGCGGCACGTAGTTCATCCCACCGGTTCCGCAGTCGGCAACGGAGCCCAGGGAAGCGCTTCACGCCAGCCCGGCCGGTTGTTGGCCCAGTCCTGAAGCAATTCGGCAACGGGCTCGACGGCGAACGCCTCGTGCGTGCGCGGCACATGGGCTCGGAAGTGCCTGTCCGGGCCGCCGTCACGGTATTCGACCTGGTAGCTGAGGTCGTCGTTGAGATAGACCTGCATGTAGTGCTGACCCGCCGGTTCGAGGTCGAGTCGCTCGACCACAACGAACCGCCAGGTCAAGCTCATGTCGGCCAGGAGATCGTGCAGCTGATGGTCGGACGGGTCGTCCCACGACGTCCCGTCCCACTCGATCGCCCGCAGTACCGGTGTCGCCATGAGGGCGACCGTACTGGCTGATCACACAGCCGACATCGGCAGGGCTGGCTGACGCTTATGAAACAGGCCCTGACCTTGTCGTTTAACGACCTCGTCGGGCGAGATCGATGAGGGACGCTGTCGGCCAGCAGAGCCAGTACAGGAGCCGATTCAGCACCACGTAGTAGTGGAAGCTGACCCATCCGTTCTCCTTGTCGACGATCAGGGGTGCGCCGTCCCGGTAGACGTAGCGGAGGTACCGGCGGCGGATCGGTTCTCCGGCGATCAACAACACCGGCGAGGCCGCGATGATCCCCACATAGATCAGGGCCCTGCTGGCGATCAGTCTGGCCGGTTCGTCGATGCGCATGACGGCAGTGTGCCGGGCCTTGGTCGTCGTGTCAGCTTGATCGTCGGGGTTCGGTGCCCTTCTGATGATGGGCGGGCCGGGCGCATGCCTCGCCGGTGGCCAGGACTCTGCCCACCTCGTAGCGGGGGGTGGGCCGCTGGTTCTTCGAACCCAGCGGCCGCCCCGGGCCAGGGCGGGTGGGTTTCGGTGCACGCGCTGGTGAAGAAGACTTCGTGTGCAGGTTCCTGAACCCGCGTCGGACACGGGCGGGGGTGAGCTTGTTCGGTTCCGCCGACTTCTCCCAGGGGTGGCGAAGGTCGGCGACGAGCGGGCGGGCGAGGCGGAGCTGAGTATGTGCGGCGATGACGATCCAGGTCCAGCGGTCGGCCGCCGCCGAGTCCCGCAGGCGGGGCCGGGTCCAGCCCAACGTCTGCTTGAGCAGGCGGAACGTGTGCTCCAGGTCGAACCTTCGCAGGAACGCCTGCCAGCAGCGGTCGACGTCGGCGGGGTCGGCGCCGGTGCGCGACCACCAGAGCCAGACCGGCCGGTTCACCCCGCCGCTGGGCAGCTTCTCGACGGCCAGACGGATCACCGCGCCTTCGAGGAGCGGCAGCTCGCCGTCGTGGTCCAGCCAAGCCGCCCGTCGGGTCAGCCGGGGGTGGAGCCGGTCCCAGGCCCTGGCCACGGCGGTGCCGTAGCGGCGGGTCTCGGTGGTGGTGACCACCTGCTCGTCGCCACAGGTGGCGGGGTCGCCGAAGACAAACTCGCCACCGTGCTCGGGCGGCCGGCCCCCTGCTGGATGAGCCGCGTGCCACTCGGCCCGGGTCAGCGCCGGGCGGCGCATCACCCGGTCCGAGCGGAGCCGGCCGAGGACCTGCACCGGCAGGTCACCGAGCAGGTGGTCGATGCGCGGGGCGTCGTAGCCGGCGTCCATCACCACCAGGACCTCCGGATCGCCGGCCTTCCACTGCCCCGAAGTGATCAACCGGACTATCACGTCGCGGAGTTGGGCGGTGGTGATGGCGGCCGGGTCGGCGCCGGGCTTCAGCCGCACCGCATCCAGGATCGCCGTCCACGACGTCCGCCCGGTCTCCAGCGCGACCACGAAGGAGTACGGCCAGCCCGGGATCATCTGGTGCTTGGCGTCGCCGCGGCCGTAGGTATGGCAGAAGGAGCGGTCCGGGCAGGTCCCCGCGTCCGGCCGTAGCCACGGCGAGACGTCCACCGCGAGCACCAGGCGGCCGTCGGCGGCGCGTGCCGGCGGCAGGCCGGCCAGTTCGGTCCGCAGCCGTTCGACGTCCGGCCGGCCCTGGTTCAGCGCGCCGTACAGGGCACCGTGCCCGCGCCGGTGCTCGGGCGCCAGCGCCAGGCCCACCAGGGTCTTCACCGGCCCGTCGGTGCACAGCACTGCGTCGGTCAGCTCGAACAACGCGTCGCGCCGCCTGGTCAGGCAGTCGTAGAAGACCCCCCGGACGCGTGACAGTTCGGCGAACGGCTCGCCCTGGACATCCTGTTCCACCACAATCACCAGCACGGCCTTCACGTCAAGTCCTGTAACCCTTAGTCGAGTTCAGGATTACGCGAAGGCCGTGCCCACGCCCCAAAGACACCCGAACGAGTGATCACCAGGCCTGCTTGTTCGAGGCAGGTGGATAAATCACAAGCTAACCCGCGCGCCCGGCACCGCACAGCGCCGCGTCCACGGCCGCCTCAAGCCGCCGCGCCGTCGCTTCGTCGTCCGGCTGCACGGTGATGGTGATGTTCGCGGCGCGCCCGTCCTCGGTGGCGCCGCCGCGCGTCTCGTACCCCGGGATGCTGCCGCCGTGGCCCCAGGAGACCCCGCCGCAGGACAACGGCGAACTCACCAACCCCAGACCGTACTTGGCGCCGGGGGCGAACGGCTTTCCGGCGTCGACGGTCCGCCGCATCTCGGCGAGCTGCGCCGGCCGGAGCAGCTCTCCGTCCACCAGGGCGCCGAAGAACCGGTTGAGGTCGGAGGTGGTGGACACCAACTGCCCGGCCGCCCAGGCCCAGGAGGGGTCCATGTCCGTGATGTCGATCAGCGGCCCGCCCGCCGACTCCCGGTAGTAGCCGTGCGGATGGGCCTCGCGGATCGCCGTGTCGCCGGGGGCCGGGAAGTAGGTGTGCCGCAGCCCGAGCGGGCGGATGACGCGCCGGTCGATCTCCTCGGCGAGGGGGCGGTGGGTGACCTCCTGGACGACCAGGCCGGCGAGCACGTAGTTGGTGTTGCTGTACGCCCACCCCTCCCCCGGCGCGAAGTCGGCCGGGTGGCGCAGCGCGATCTCGACCAGCTCGCGGGGCTGGTACAGGCGGACGTCGTCGCCGAGGTAGCGCGTGTAGTTGGGCAACCCGCTGGTGTGCTGGAGGAGTTGGCGGACGGTGATGCCGCTGCCGTCGACGACGCCCGGCAGGTACCGCTCCACGGGCGCGTCCAGCCGGATCCGTCCCTCGCCGACGAGTTGGAGCACGACGGCGGCGGTGAACGTCTTGGTGTTGCTGCCGATCCGCACCTGCCCGTCCCTGGGCACCTTCGCCCCCGTGCTCACGTCGCCCACCCCGGCGGTGTAGCTCCGGCTCCGGCCGTCGAGGTACCGGACGGCCCCCAGCGCCCCGGGCGCCCCGCCCTCCCGCACCAACGCGTCGATCCGCTGCTGGACGACGTCCGGCCGCTGGGCGGCGACGGCGGACGGGGCGGTGACGGCGAGGGTTCCGACGGCGACGGCCGCGGCGACGACCGCCTTCCAGCGGAAGGTGTGCGCGTTCATGAGGTGTCTCTCCCACGGTGGTACGGGTGCTCGGTGATCCCCACGACATCACGCGCCCTGACGCACCGTCGTCAGCTCACCGAACGACCGAGATCGTCTCGCCGTGATCCCGAGGTCCCGCACCACCTCGTCCTGTGGACGTACAGCCACCGGCCGGTGGGCGCGCGCAGACGAAGGGGTGGTCTTCCGGTCGGTCTCCCTGCCAGGATCCGGGTATGACCACGTTGTTCCTGATGGTCGGCCTTCCAGGGGCCGGAAAGACCACGAGGGCTCGACAACTCGCCGCGGAGCACGGCGCGCTGCGCCTGTCGACCGACGACTGGATGATTCCCCTGTTCGACCAGGCGGAGGCCGACGGGAAGCGCGACGTACTGGAAGGACGCATGCTCTGGCTCGCCCTGGAGGCGGTCAAGCTGAGGACCAACGTCGTCCTGGACTACGGCTGCTGGTCACGGGACGAACGGGCCGCGATCCGCCGGCTGGCGGAGGCCGAGGGCGCGTGCTTCCACATGGTCTATCTGCCGGTGGACGATGAGACCCAACGCGCCCGCATCGCCCACCGCTGGGCGACCACCCCCGATGAGACGCTGCCCCTGTCGGAGGCGGACATCCTGTACGGGCGGGCGCACTTCGAGGAGCCCGACGCGGCGGAACTGACGGGCGCCGGTCCCACCGACCCGCCACCCGGCTGGACGGGCTGGCGCGAGTGGGCCGCCCACCGGTGGCCGTCGTTCGCGTGACCGCCGCGGCCCACGGCACCACGGCCGGAACGGATGCGCCCGCGCCGGCCACCAGGCCGGCGAAGGCGGCCTCGGAGGAGCTCCCGGAGGCGCCACTCCGACCCGCGCCGCCGGGCTTCGAGGCCTGCTCGAAGCCCGGCGGCCGCGTCCCGCTCCACCGGGGTCAACGGGGCGTGGCCGTGGAGGTGGGGACGGGGAACGGGCCGGAGTGCGGATGGCGATCGTGGTGGCGGGCGGTCAGGGGGTAGGCCCACGCCAGCAGGGCGAGGAGCAGCACGAACGGGAGCAGGGTGCAGAGTGCGGCGCTCCCGCCGCCGCTGCGGGGTTCAGTCGGCATCGGCGAGGTCGAGTTCGGCCCAGACGGTCTTGGCGTTGGGGTGGCGGGGAACGGTGCCCCAACGGTCGGCGAGGGCGTCGATCAGGACGAGCCCCCGGCCGGACTGGGCGTCCGAGGTCCGGGCGGTGGGCAGGGCGGCGAGGACGGGGAGGCGGTCGCCTCGGCAGTCGGAGATCTCGATCCGGAGGGTGGCGCCCCGGCGCACAAGGGTGGTGAGACAGAGGTGCAGCTCGAATCCGCGCCCCGCAACGCGACCGTGCCTGATCGCGTTCGACGCCAGCTCCGCGACGATGATCAGCGCGGAGTGGAACGCCTCTCCGAACGTGGAATCGACTCCCCAGAGCGCGAGTTGGCGTCTGGTGACGGCGCGGCAGAGGCAGGCCCCCTTCGGTGTGGCGTCGAGTGTGATGGTGTGACGGCGGGGGTTGTCGAGCGGGATTTCGGTCGTCATGGAGAAAAGCGTGGCCCGCCGGACGTACGCTGACCACGAGTCCGGCGAGCACGGAGGGTGCTTGTCCGGACGCGGAGGGTCGACCGGTCGGGGCGGCTCGGATCATTCGGTCGCAAACACGTGTGAGCAGGGGTGATTCCCATGGTGAGTGGTGTCGAGCGTACGGTCTTCGACGACGGCGAGACGGCGGAGAACTCGGACGGGGTGGCGGAGTTCTACAGCGCCGTGGGCAAGTTGATGAAGATGTTCCGCGAGCGGGCGGGGCTGACGCAGCGCGAACTGGCCGACATCATCGGCTACAGCGAGGACATGTTGGGTGCGGTGGAGCGGGGGAAGCGGACGCCGAGAATCGAGATCCTGGCGAAGGTGGACGACGCCGTGGGCGCGGGCGGGGCGCTGAAGCTCATCGCGGACGACGTGATGAAGGCGAAGATCCGGATCAGCGAGCGCCACCCGGCGTTCTCGAAGGCCTTCACGGCCGAGGAGTCGAAGGCGATCGAGATCCACGACTACAGCACGATGGTGATCCCGGGGCTTTTGCAGACGGAAGCCTACATCCGAGCGCTGTACGACATGCGTCGACCTCTGCTCTCCCCCGACCAGGTCGACGAGTGGGTCGCAGCTCGGATGGCCCGGAAGGAGATCCTCGCCCGGTGGCCATTGCCGGTGGTGACGTGGGTGATCGACGAGAGCGTGTTGCGACGCCCCCTGGGTGGTTGGGACGTCCACCGGGAACAGCTCGAGCACCTCCTCAAGGTCGGCGACATGCGAGGCCCGGAGCTCCAGGTGATGCCCCTCGACCGGATGAATCACGCGGGCATGGGAGGCTCGTTCGCTCTCCTCACTCCCCCTGGTCGGCCGCAGATCGGCTACGTGGCGGCGCAGCACGTGAATCGACTGATCACGGATCCCGTGGAAGTCCGTAATATGGCTGCACGGTACAGCAGCATCCGGGCTCAGGCCCTGGGCCTGAGGGAGTCCATGGCCCTGATCGAGCAGATTCTGGGAGAGCGGTAGGCATGACCGAGCTGGCGTGGTTCAAGAGCAGCTACAGCACCAACGAGGACGCCAACTGCGTGGAGGTCGCCGAGATGCCCGGCACCGTCCACGTCCGTGACTCCAAGGACAAGAGCGGCCCGCAGCTGGCCTTCGAGCCAGCCGCCTGGCAGGCGTTCGTCACGTTCGCCGCGAACGCCGACGTCTGAAACAGCACCCCACCGACGGCCCGCCGCTTCCCAGCGGCGGGCCGTCGGCGCATCCTGCTCCCATGACTGAACTGACCTGGTTCAAGAGCAGCCACAGCAGCAACGAGGACGCCCAGTGCGTCGAGGTCGCCAAGACCCCCGACACCATCCACGTCCGCGACTCCAAGGACAAGACCGGCCCCCAGCTCACCTTCGAACCCCCCGCCTGGCGAGCGTTCGTCGATTTCGCCGCGACCATCGACTGAGACATAGCCACAAATTCGCCACACGAGCCGTTCATGGCAAGCCTTATCCGGCCCGGTTTCTACCAGCGCGTGTGGGAGCACTCGAGCGCGACGATCAACGAGCTTCCCCTCGACGCCGCCTGCCCCGTGCCGTGGTGGCCGCAGCCTCATGGCGGCACGAACCTGTTCGCCGTCCTGGTCCACGTCCTCGGCGCGCCCGTCCGCCATGCCGGCCACGCCGACATCCTGCGCGAGGGCCTCGACGGCCGGACCGGCTTGCGCCCCGAACACGAGCAGTCGATCGACGAGGAAGCCCGTGCCGCCTACCGCGCGAAGATCGAGCAGGCCGCGGGTCGGCCGCAGCCATCAAGGCCTACTAAACACCCGCCCTGTGAACGGAGTGGGAAGTCGGCGGGCCCGACTTCCCACTCCCATCACCCCTTTGCACGCTTGCCGGCCAGTGACCGGGTTACCTCGGGACACCACCCGGCGGACCCATCGTGGCGGTGGCGTCGAAGCCACTGATCGGCTGGCTCTCCTCGTACGACACACTGATGCCGCCGGCCAGCTTGGCGATGGCGTCCTTCAGGTCCTTCGACGTCGTACCCGCCTTCGTGGTGCCGACCTTGATGCCCGATCCGTCCGGAAGCATGGCGGCGGAGTGGACGGGAGCCGGGAGCCGGTTCGACTCAGCGGCCTCTCCGATCAGCTCGATCACAGGGTCGACCGTCCCTCGTGAATACTGACACTTCCGGATGACCGTGTAGGACGTCTGGAGGCCCGGGTGCGCATTGGCAGCCGACTCGACCAGGGTCCGCGCCCGCCCCTCGTCGGTCGCGAACAGGATGACATGCCGCCCGCTCGGGTCCAACTGGAGTGCGCCAAAGGTGTCCTTGAAGTCCGCACGCCCTTGCTCCCCAAGGGCCGACTCCAGGTTCTGCAAGGCGGAGTATGTGAGCGCATCGACCGCCGACGGATGAGACTTGGGCTCTCCGCCGTCTCCTCCTGCCACTGACCCACTGGCGCACGCACTGAGCAAAAGGCTCGCGAGAAGCCCAGCCGACCAAGCGGCGGCCGGACGGTATAATTTCATAAAAACCGGTCCATCCCTACTAGCTGACTCGTTCCGCTCATGCATGATACGGGGAAATACTCAATCCGACTTCCCTGAAGTAGTCCTTGATTTCAGTCCAGCAGACGTTACTGGTATCCGAACCGCCTGACAGGCTTCCCCGAGCCTGGCGATTTCCAGCACTGAAGGCAAAAACCAGGGCACCACTGTCGCCGTGATCGGCGGCCCAGCCATCGGAGTGCCCGCAGACGCCACGAGAGGAATGCTTCAACCCGTCCCACCAATATGGGACACTTAACTGCCATGTAGTGTCATCATTGGTGACCTTTATGCTGCAAGGAACCCCGTGCCCGGTATAGTAGGACTTCATTCCGTCCTGGCACACCCAGTCACCGTTGTAACTGTAGGCGACACCATCCACTCGATACCACTGGTTCTCAATGTTGTCCGCCTCGTCGGACGTCGCCCCAACCCCTCCACTGGCCCCAGTGTAAATCGCCTCCATATCCCACTTGGTAGACACGTTGGTGACAACTCCGATACGATTCCCCGTCCATTGATGACCCAGATCGTGGTACGGATAGGCATTCCCGTAGACTTCCCAGTTGTCAGGAAAGCAGTGGGCGGCAGTTAGGATGAAGTCTCCGGTTCCCATTGCTGCAACGGCGCCCGTGGTGCACGCGTGCCCATTGACCCCCACATAGTCTCCAGCAATGAACGGCCGGACATCGTTCCAACGCCATTCAAAGCTCTCCAGCGCTTTACCCTCCTCCAGTGAGACCGGAATATCCACGCCCGAAATTCCCCGATGCCGGGAAACCCCGGTTTTCGCGGAAGACAGAGCAGCATTTGCCCCGTCCGTGACGACCCGGAGACCACTTGCGTCGGGATTCAGCGAGACAGAAAAGACGGGATACGGAAGCTTCTGCGACTCAGAATCAGCCACAATCTGATCTCGCGCCGAGACGAGGTCCCTGCGCGAGTAGCCGGCCCTCTCCAGCCTGATCAGCGAAGTATCAATGGCGGGAGCTGCCTTCTTGGCGTCCGCAACAAGGTTGCGAGCCTTTGCAGTATCTGTCACATACAGCACGACATGCCCCTTGGGCGCGTCGATCGAGAGCGACCCGTAGATTTCCGAGTGATTGGTTCGCCCTTGATCCCCCAGCGCATTCGCCACATCCCGAAGCGGGTCGAGAATCTCCATCTGCCGAGCAAGATCCATCTTCGCAAATTGTTGATCAGTCAGCTCGATGCCGACAGCCGGAGAAATTCCGGTAGCACTGCCGCAGTAAGCGTCATGGCCAGAAAGGCCACCGTGGCGCTTCGAATCATCAAGGCCCCCCTTGATTCAATTCCCACCCGTACACACCAGGGCGGAGCCGAGCCGCGACCCTTCGCGCAGCGGCTCCAATCAGCATTGTGACAGGCCATCAGGCCAGCGGCGACACCGATCAGATTGCGACCGCAAAATCCCCTTTTATTACCGCAGGTCGGGACCGTCACAGGCCTCATCCAGAGCGCGGGCCTCGAAGCACGCCCTCCGGTCGAGGTGATCTGCGACAGCATCGACCACAGGGCCGTCCCACTGCGCACCGCGCAGCACCACCCCGACGGCCCGCCGCTCCCCTGCGGCGGGCCATCTGCATCCCCGACACTCAAACGCCACCCCGGCCGACAAGAGACAACTGGACGGGTCCGGCGACGGATTGAGACGGGCTGAACAGTTGCTGATCCCGAACCGCAGGGAGTACTCCTAGCAGCGATCCGACTACAGGCGGCGACAGCTGGTGACTGGCCCACGTCCCGTAGCGAGATCGAGCCCGTCCACCCACGCCATCGCCCTTGCCCTCGCCGACCAGCTACAGAAAGGCCGTGACGCATGAGCACACCGGCTGAACTCCGCGCCGCTCTGGCCGACAGGCTCACCGAGAGCGGCGTGCTGACCGCACGCGAGTGGGAGAGCGCCGCGAGGAGCGTTCCGCGAGAGCTCTTCGTCGGAAGCTACTTCGCCCCGATCGTCGGCAGCGTCCCGACCGGCTACCGGCCCGTCCGCGAGGGCGAGCCCGGCTGGCTGGAGGGGATCTACGACGACCGGACGCTGGTCACCCAACTCGACGGCCGCATCAGCCCCGCGGACACGGCCGGGGAGACCGTGACAGGTGTCCCGTCCTCGTCGTCCACCCTCCCTTCCCTGGTGCTGCGCATGTGGCACCAACTCGATGTCGGGGCCGGGCACCGCGTCCTGGAAGTCGGCACCGGCACCGGGTACTCGACCGCCCTCGGTGCACACCGTCTCGGGGACGCCAACCTCACCAGCGTCGAGTACGACCCGGTCGTGGGTGGGAACGCCGCCCGCGCGCTCAAGGCCGCCGGCTTCGCGCCCCGGCTGGTCATCGGTGACGGGCTGCGCGGCGACCCGGGACAGGGTCAGTACGACCGGCTCATCGCCACGTGCTCGGTGCGGTACATCCCTCTGTCGTGGCTCCACCAGGTGAAACCGGGCGGTCGTATCCTGGTCACGTTCTCCGGCTGGAGCTACGCGAACGCCCTCGCGCTGCTCGACGTGACCGGCCCCGGCGAGGCGACCGGCCGATTCCTCGCCGACCTGACCAGCTTCATGATCGCCCGCCCGCACGACCGGCCGCCCCGTCCGACGCTGGACCTGCTGCCCGGAGAGCAGCGCGCAACCCTTGTCGACCCGGCGGTGCTCGACAGGTGGACGGGCGGCTGGGTGGCCCAGCTCGCGGCGCCGGAGGCCCTTCGCATGGGTGTGGGTGCGCAACAGATCCTCTGGGACCTGGCGACCGGATCACAGGCCCGGACGGCACCCGACCCCGATGGCGGTTGGACCGTGACACAGCGCGGACCCGCCGCCCTCTGGGACCGGGTCGAGCGTGCGGTTCAGTCCTGGCAAGCGGCCGGTGAGCCTCATCAGGACAGCTTCGGGATCACCGTGTCAGCCACCGGACAACGGGTCTGGCTCGGCACCGAGGACGGGCCGGGCTGGGACCTGCCCATCTGACGCGATCACGGCCCGCCGGCCCGCCGCTCCCCCGCGGCGGGCCGGCGGCGTTGGCGGCCCGTCACCCTTCCAGCCACGCCCCGTCGCGCATGACGACCCTTCCGCGCAGCTCCGGCTCGCCGCGCCAGGCCCGCACCGTCTGCGGGACCACGCGGATGTACAGGAAGTCCCCCTCCTCCGCACGCGGGTCCCATCCGAACTTGCCGATGAGCGCCTCCGCCCCGGCCGCGGGAACCTCCTGGTCGGGGAAGTACTCCGCGTCGCCCTGGAGGAGCACCACGTCGGAGGTGTCCGGCAGCGCCAGCCGCACGCGCGGCTCCTTGCGGATGTTCCGCGCGGTCACCGACGCGGCACCGGTGCACATCCACACCGCCTGCCCGTCCCACACGAACCACAGCGGCACCTGGTGCGGCCCGTGGTCGGGGTGGGCCGTCGACACCCAGACATCCCGCTCGGCGACGAGTCGCTCCAGTGTGTCGCGCTGACGCTCCGCCGTCCCGCGGCGAACGATTCCCGTGCTTCCCATGTGAACCGACCCTAGCCACCGGTCCCGCAGCGCACATGCGGCGCGGGACCTACGTCCAGCGACCGATGAACCCCGCGCCCGACCCGGCGGGCCGTCGACGTGCCCCGAGGCGGACCACGGGCGGCGCCGGTGCGATCTCGCCATCGAAGGTCAGTTTCCGGCCCGATACATCCCAACCATTCCCATGACCCCACCTGACATTCGAAACTGAGGCAAGAACTTCCTATTGCACATGTGAAATTTCACATGTGCAACGGCATCCCTCTGCCCGGCAACGTGCCGGGCATTGCCAAGTCAAGGAGCACTCCCGATGAACCGTTCCCTGAAGGGCCTGACCGTGCTCGCGGCCGGCATGGCCACCGCCGCGCTGATGGCCGCCCCGGCCCAGGCCACTACCACCACCACGACCGCGACCTTCGAGACCTGTAGCCCGTGGTCGCTGCAGAGCGGGCTGTCGACCCAGGTCTGCGCCTCCGTCAACGGCACCAACGTCCAGTTCCTCGGCCGCATCGCCCTGGCCGGCCCGCCGTCCCCCGGCTACCCGCCGCAGCCCCAGGACCTCATCACCACGATCTCCGGCCAGGTCGTCGGCGGCGCCTCGCTCGGCTCGGTCAACCAGGGCGTGAACTTCCTCGCCAGCACGGTCACCGTCAACGGCCCGAGCGCCACCGTGCCGTGCAACAACGTCGTCAGCGGCACCTTCAGCGTGGCCAAGTTCGGCTGGAACCCGGCGCCGGTCTCCGTCAGCACCCCGATCCCCTGCTGACCTGAGCACCGACCGGTGATCGCCGGGCTCCGCGGAACCCGTCCGCCGAGCCCGGCGATCACCTCACAGCGCGTGGAGTGGGAAGTCGCGCCGGCCGACTTCCCACTCCACGCGCGTCCCGCGTGATCAGCCGCTGCCGCCCGGGCGGTGGACGGCGAGGTCTCCGCACGCGGACAGCTCGCCCGCCAGGTCACCCGGCTTCGGCCGCAGGGTGGCGTCCAGGAAGGCGAGCGTGGACGCCGCCACGACGCGGGGAAGCGAAGGTGAGGTGGGCGGCGCCGGGACGGCGAGGCGGTCGCGGTGCTGAGCTTGAGGACCTCGGTGAGGCGGGGCAGGTAGCGCTCGTCGGTCTGCGGGCCGATGGCCTGGGTGAGCGCGAGCGCCGGCTGGCAGAAGGGGAGCCGTTCGGGGTCGCGGGGGTAGCCGTCCAGGTCGATGACGGCGGTGAAGCGGCGGTCCTGGCGGGCCGCCTGCAGCGCGGCGGCGCCGCCCAGCGAGTGGCCGGTGGCAGCCGCCCGGGCGGTGTCCAGGCGTCCGGTGAGCGCGGCGGCGCCCCCGCCCCGGTCCAGGCGTTCCAGCCGGGTGAGGACGAAGCTCAGGTCCGCGGCCCCGATCCGGGTGGTCTCGGCGGCCCGCCGGTCGTCCTCGGCGTCGTCGCCGGTGGAGGCGTTCTCGGTGCCGATCGTCCGGCGACCGGGCCCGTCACGGTGGACGTCACCGACACCGGCCCGTACGCGCCACCGTCCGGCGCCACGCCGTCCGGCCACGGCATCCCCGGCATGCGCGAGCGCGCGGCCACCTACGGGGGGACGCTGCGCACCGGACCGCTCCCGGACGGCGGCTGGGGCGTCCACACCCGCCTGAACCTCGGCGGCAGCGGAGTGGTGTCCGCATGACGATCCGCGTCCCGACCGCCGACGACGAGGCCTGCTCCGGATGGCCTTCTCCACCGTCCTCGACGCCCAGCCCGACATCACCGCGGTCGGCGAGGCCGCGGACGGCGCCGAGGCCGGCGCCTCGCCCGCGAACTGCGGCCCGACGTCGTCCTGATGGACGTCCGGATGCCCGGGACCGACGGGATCGAGGCGACCCGGCGGATCGTCAGGGCCTCCCCGAGCAGCCGGGTGCTGATCCTCACCACCTTCGACCTCGACGAGTACGCCTTCGCCGGACTCACCGCCGGCGCCTCCGGCTTCCTGCTGAAGAACACCAGGCCCGAGGAACTCCTCACCACGATCCGCAGCGTCGCCGCGGGCGACGCGGTGGTCTCCCCGCGGATCACCCGCCTGCTGCTGGAAAGCGTCCGCCCGCACCTCCCCACCGGCACCGACGCCCCCCGTGACAGCCGCCTCATCCGCCCGTCCTGCTACCACGCCGGAATCAGACCAACCGCCCGGTTTATCTTGATTGCGAAAGTCCGGAAACCATCATGGTGGCTCATTCGACTCCCACCGACGGTTAGCTCCGGGATCAGTGGGGCGCGTGACCGTTTTGCCGCGCCCGATAAGTTCGGTATCGCGACACTTAATCGCTACAGTTCCGAAATCTCCTGAAAAATCTGATCGTGATCGAAATATCAGATTTGATAATTTCTTTACTTTCCCCGACATCGATCGTTAACGTTCCAGCCGTCGCAATCGCGATGCGAGCTCCAACTCAATTCGAGGGGAAACTATGCGAATGAAGCTCAAGGCCTCGGGCGTGCTCCTGGCGGTCGGCATGGCGGCCGGCGGCGTGCTGATCGCAGCTCCCGGCGCGTCGGCGAGCACCGCCTGCAACGCGACCACCATCACGATCAACAAGGGCTCTGGGGCCGAGGACCCGAGCCAGGCCCAGGGCCACAGCCACAGCACTGGCAGGCACTACGTCGGCGCCATCGACTCCAACAAGATCTGGTACTGGTACGCCGACAACGACGGCGGCAGCGACGGCGACACCTGGGACACCTTCTACGGCATCAAGCAGTGCTAGTCGCGCCCGCTGCGGCGTGAGCGATTTCGGGATATGACGGCGAACCGCCTACCGTCATGCTCCGAATCGCCTAAGGTGTGAAAGGTTCGGGGCGCGGGGGCGAAACGACCACCCCTGCGTCCCGGACCTTCTTTTCATGCGGCCCGGTCGTCAAGTGGGGTGAGTTGTGAATCTTTTGAAAAAGAGCCACCATCGAGGCCTTCTGTGTGCAACGGGGTTACTCGTCGCGGCGGCGGTGAGCGGCTGCTCGGGCGGGGAGGGAAAGCAGGCTCAGGCGCCGGTGGACGACACGATGCCCTATGCGACGTCCACCGTCACCGCGGAGCCGCAGTTGGTGGCCTGGTACGACCTCACGCCCGGGCAGTGCTTCTCGGGCGAGGAGTTCAAGGACGGCAAGAACGTCGCCACCGTGCCGTGCGACAGCCCCCACATGTACGAGGTCGTCTCGCCCGCCCTCGCGTACCTCCCGCCCGGCGGGACCTACCCGGGCAAGCAGGACACCATGGTCAAGACGCTGGTGCCCTTCTGCGCCGACAAGCTCGCCAACGCCGTATTCAAGGACAAGCGCCCCGCCGGACGCCTGAGCCTGTTCCCGGTCACGCCCGTGGGAGAGGAGGCCTGGGCCTCCGGCGAGCGGCGGGTGGTGTGCGCGGTGTTCAGCGGTGACCGCCGGCTCCTCGGCGCTCCGATGATCGACGCCCAGGCGCAGAGCGCAGGCGCCGGAGCGGCTGGATGACGGTCGAACTCCACGGGCTCACCAAGTTCTACGGCCGCGGCAAGCGGCACCGGGCGGCGCTCGACGGACTCAGCCTGACGGCGCGGGCGGGTGAGGTCCTCGGACTGCTCGGGCCGAACGGCAGCGGCAAGACCACCGCCCTGCGCTGCCTGCTCGGGATGACCCGCGCCGACGGCGGCACGATCACCGTGCTCGGCCGGAAGGTGCCGGACCAGCTGCCGGAGATATCCTGCTCGGTCGGCGCGCTGATCGAATCCTCGCCGGTTCCGCGTGGTCTGACGGCCCGCCACTTCCTGCAACAGGTCACCGCCCTGGCCGGCCTCCCCCGGCAGCGCGTGGCCGAGACCCTCCGACTCGTCGGCCTGGCCGACCGCGCGGACGAGGCCGTCACCGGCTACTCCCTGGGCATGCGCCAGCGGCTGGGCATCGCACTCGCCCTCGTGCACGACCCGGCTCTGGTGGTGCTCGACGAACCCGCCAACGGCCTCGACCCCCAGGGCATCCGCTGGCTCCGCTCCCTGCTCGGGCAGCTCAGGAACGAGGGCCGCACCGTGATCCTCTCCTCCCACCTGCTCTCCGAAGCGCAGCTCGTCTGCGACAGCGTCGTCGTCGTGGAGGCCGGCCGGACCCTCCTGGCGGGGCGGGTCGACGAACTCATCACCCCCCAGGCCGACCGGGCCCTGATCACCTGCCCCGACCGGGACGCCGGCGCGCGCGTCCTGCGCGACGCCGGCGCCGATGCGACCGGCGACCTGGATGTCCTGGACGTCCGGGGCATTCCCGTGGACAAGGCCGTCGAGGCCCTCGTCCACGCCGGGCAGACGCCACTGGAAGTCCGGCGTCACCGCCCGAGCCTTGAAGAACTGTTCCTCGCCAGCGTTTCCGGCGACGAGACGAAGCCGGAAAGCGGAACATGACGATGACCCGACCGAGCCCCCCCGCGACCACCGCCGTCCGCGGCGCACCGCCGGTGGGCCGGCTGCTCGCCGTTTCCGGCCAATGGCTGCGCAGCGCCAGGGTATTCCGGATCACGGCCGTGATCGCCCCCGTACTCGCGGTCTGCTACGGCGTCCGCCTGTGGCTCACCCACAACACGGACCTGGCCGCCGCACACGCGGACGCCGAGGGCCGGCGCGCCGAGTTCATCGCCCGCATGGGCGTGAGCCCGTCCATGGTCGATGCGGACCAGTTCTACACGGACCCCCGGTACCTCCTGGCCGACGCGCTGCCCGACGACCTGACGGTCGCCACCTCGGTGACCGCCTGCATCCTGTTCATCCTGGGCGCGTCGCTCGGCGGCGCGGACTGGCAGAGCCGCTCGGCGAACGTCTGGATCCTGGCCGAGCCGCGCCGGCACCGCCTCCTGCTCGCCCGGGTGTCCGTCGTCGCGCTGGCCGGCGCCGCCCTCGCCGCGGTGGTTCTGGCGATCGTGGGGGCCGCCGCGGCGGTGACCGCCGCGACCCGCGGTACGACCGGCGGTGTCGACGGCGCGTGGATCGCGGACGTCCTCCAGGCGGCACTGCGCGGAACGCTGGTCGTGGCCGCCCTCGGCGCGCTCGGCGTCGCGTTCGGCTGGGCGGCGCGCAGCGCGGTCGTCCCGTTCGCCACGGTGTTCGTCTACGTGCTCTTCGCGGAGGCCCTGGTCCGCAACATCCTGACCGGGCTGCGGCCCTGGATGCTGACCGTGCTGATCCCCTCCGCGACCGAGTTGGAGCCGCCCCCGCCGGCGAAGTGCACCGCCGACGGCCTCTGCGAGGATGTCACGGCGATCCTCGCCCCCTGGCCGGCCGCGCTCGCCGTCACGGGGCTCACGGTCGCGTTCCTGGCCGTGGCCTGGCTGCTGGTCCGCAGGCGGGAGGTCCGCTAAACGGAACCGGCGGCATATTCTGACGGCTCGTCATATCCCCTTCCCGTAACCGGCCGACGCACTACCGCCGCCCCGGTCGGGGAAGACTCCTCCGCATGAGGATCTTCGGGCGCAAACGCCGGGACCGGTCACCGCAGGACGCGCCACCGCGCGGCACCATGCGGCCGGTGGGCCCGCAGGACCCGCCGCTGCCGCCGGGGCGGGAGGGCGGCACCTGGATCTACGAGGTGGCCGGGGAGTACTCCGCCGAGACCTGGGCGCCGCCCGAGGCGATCCGGCGCTGGTGGCAGCTGGACCGGGACGGCAACGTCATCGGCGAGGCCGTCGAGAACGAGCACTTCGGCCCGCCGCAGGACGACCTCGCCCGCGCGACCGACTTGGACGGTCCCCTGGGCTGGCTGACCGACCCGGAGGAAGCGGTGCGCGGCTGGCTGGCCGTCGCGCTCGACCGGATCGCCGACGGCCTGGAGGTCCACTGGCTGAAGGTCATCGAGACCCCCGTCGTCCTGGCCGGCGAGGACGCCTCGGACTTCGCCGCACCCGACTTCGACCGGCCCCCGCCCTCCCGGATCGGCGTCGCGGTGCCGATCGGCTTCGGCGGCCGACTCGCGGGCTACGCACCCACGGTGATCTGGGGCCTGCTGCTCTGGGTGATGGTCTCCACCGGCCCGGAGGAGGACACCGTGCAGAACGTCTGGCTCCGCCCGGAAGTCGAGGCGGACCGCGCCGAGGAGAACCTGCGCATCGTCCTCCAGGCCCCCGACATCCGCTTCTGACCGGAGTGGGACGTCGGCCCGGCCGACGTTCCACTCCCCCGGTCGCGCATCGGCGACAGACACAACGGACGAGGAGTGACCCGAGGATGCTGCTTCGCGATGTCGGGTACGGCGATGTCGACGCCTACGTCCGGATGCGCTGCGACCCGTTCATGATGGCCGAGTTGGGCGGGCCGTTGCCTCGGGAGGGGATGGCGGCGAAGGTCGGACGCGACGTCCGGCGGGCGGCGGCGGACACGGACTGGATCAAGATGATCGTGCCCGACGGGGTGGAGCCCGGGGTGGTCGCGGGAACCGTGACCCTGTGGGCGCACGAGGACGGCGGCGAGCGGATCTCCGAGATCGGGTGGATGGTGCTGCCGGAGTTCCAGGGCCGGGGGCTCGGGAAGCAGGGCGTTCGCGCGCTGCTGGAGCTGGCCCGCGAGGACGGCCGCTGGGGGCCGGTGCACGCCTGCCCGGCGACGACGAACGGCCCGTCCAACGGCATCTGCCGCGGCCTCGGCTTCCGGCTCCTGGGCGAGCGGGACGTGACCTTCGCCGGCCGGCTCCTGCGCACCAACCACTGGGTGCTGGAGACCTGACGCCGGCGGTTCACCGGGCGGTGGGCTCGGGGGGCAGGTACCGCCCGTGAAGCAGGGGTGAGAGCCGGTGGCTGCGGGCGATCAGGGCGTGGGCGCGACGGGGGCGTCGGGGGAATCCCGGGTCGAGCGGATCATGAGGGAACCCCTTGGCTGGTGACGGAATGGGCTGTCCTGAGCCGGTCTCGCGTCCCGCGGTCGACGCTTGGTCCGGCTGCCGTTCCGGGGCGTTCCCCGGCGGCGATCACCAGCTTGGTCGACCCGCTGACCTGCCGGAAGGCGCTCCGGATGTCCTCCACCCGCCTGCCTGGGGCGATAACGTCATGTCCATGACATAACTGACGAATGCGGCTACCCGGCGAGTGGGGGGCGACACGCTCCTTCGCCCGCCCGCTGTCGTCGTCCAGCGACAGCAGCATGACCTCCTCGCCCAGCGTGACGGTCATCGGCTCCACCCCTCGTGATCGGACGGCACAGGTACCCGGAGCCGACGGTCCCACACCCGGACCGTTTGCGGGGGCGGGGGTGGTGTGGTGCATTAGGAGGGACACCACGAGGAGGTGGTGACCGGTGGCCGAGTTCGACCGGGGGCCGACGGACGCGTTCGCGGAGCTGTTCGCGCGGGTGCCCGATCCGCCCGACACGCAGGCCTTCTGGTTCGACTGGGGGCCGATCTTCTACCGGGGGCGGCTGGACGGCTCGGCGCGGGTGCTGATCGTGGCCTCGGACCCGGGGCCGACCGAGCGGATCGCCGCCCGCACCCTGGTCGGTGACGCCGGGCAGCGGGTGCAGGGGTTCCTCGGCAAGCTGGGGCTGACCCGGTCCTACGTCTGCCTCAACGCGTGGGCCTACGCGGTACATCCGTCGGACGCCGAGGAGATGAAGGACCGGCTCGCCGACTCCGCCCAACTCCACTGGCGCAACCAGGTGTTCAGCAGCGCGGTCGGCCTCCAGCTGCAGGCCGTGGTGGCGATGGGGTTCATGGCGCAGGAGGCGGTGCGGCTCTGGGACGGCCGGCCGCAGCAGGCGGTGCTGTCGAAGGTGCCGCACCCGTCGAGCCACGACCCGGTGGCGCTGCTGAACGGCTGGCGCGCGGCCGTCACGACGCTGCGCGCCATCGTCACGCCGGACGACGACGGCGACAACACCGGGCCCAACTACGGCGACACCTTCGAGGAGAGCGACTACCGCCCGGTTCCCCGGCGCGACCTGCCGTTCGGTGTGCCGGCCTTCCTGGGGGACGACGCCTGGGTGCGCGCCAAGGGCACCGGCCAGCCGACCTCCGTGAGCCGCCCGTCGCCCGACGACGGGCACACCCTGATCTGGAAGGCGCGGGACTGATGGCGCTCGTGCTGCGCGGCACCGTCGTCACCTTCGACGAGGGGCACCGCGTCCTCGACCCCGGCGCGGTGTACGTCGGCGACGACGGCCGGCTGGACGCGGTGCAGCCGGCCGGGCAGCCGGCGCCCGCCGGGTTCGCCGCCGCCCCGGTCGTCGACCTCACCGCCACGGGCGCGCTGGTGCTGCCCGGCCTGGTCGACCTGCACGGCCACCTCCAGTACCACACCCTGCCGCTCTGGGAGGCGGTCGGCGTCCCGTACCCGCACCACGACCGCTGGGTGGACGAACGGCACGCGCCCGACTACGCGACCACCGTCACCTGGCCCGCCAAGGTGCTCGGCCACGCCGCGCCCGAGGCGCTGCTCGCCTACATCGAGGTGAAGGCGCTGGTCGGCGGCACCACCTCGGTCCAGGGCGCACCGCGCTCGACCCGCCCGCTGGACGGCGGGCTGCTGCGGATCGTCGACACCGAGAAGCTGCCGGCGGGCCGCGACATGGTGCTGACCGCGGCGCTCCAGCAGGACGCCGAGGTGCTGCGCACCGAGACGGCGGAGAAGCTCAACGGCACCCGGGTGCTGATCTACCACGTCGCGGAGGGGCGGCGCGTGGCGGAGCCGGACCCGGCGCAGCCGGCGTCGCACGTGCACCGGGAGTTCGCGGACCTCGCGCCCTGTCTGAAGCCGGGGCTGGTCTGCGTGCACGGCACCGCGCTCACGGCCGCCGAGTTCGCGGCCTGGCAGGGCGCCGTGACGGCGATC
This sequence comes from Kitasatospora sp. NPDC097605, assembly GCF_040302725.1. Lineage (NCBI taxonomy): Bacteria > Bacillati > Actinomycetota > Actinomycetes > Kitasatosporales > Streptomycetaceae > Kitasatospora > Kitasatospora sp. NPDC097605. Next base: position 302,054 of record NZ_JBEOSF010000002.1, read on the forward strand.
GACCCGGCCGAGCGCGGCACCGTGGTCTGGTCGCCGTTCTCCAACCTCTGGCTCTACCACGAGACGACGGACGTGGCCGCGGCCACCGCGCAGGGCCTGCGGATCGCGCTCGGCTCGGACTGGTCGCCGTCGGGGACCAAGCACGTGCTGGGCGAGCTCAAGGTGGCCGACGACCTCAACAGCCACGAGCTGGGCGGCCACTTCGACGACCGGGCGCTGTGCGACCTGGTCACCGCCGGCCCCGGCGACGCGCTGGCGACCGCCTGGGGCCCGCAGGTCGGACGGCTGGCGGCGGGCAGCGCCGCCGATCTGCTGGTGCTGGACCGCCAACAGCCCGGCAAGGACGTGTACCGCGCCGTCATCGACGCCACCGAGCGCCACGTCCTGCTGGTGGTCAGCCGCGGCCGGCCGCGCTACGGGACGGCGGAGCTGATGACCGCCGCCGGGGCACCCGGTACCGGCGCGATCGAGCCCGCGCCCGGGCTGCGCCGCCGGGTCGCCCTCGACGGCACGGACTGGCCCACCGTCAAACGGGCGCTGGCGAAGGTCCGCAAGGACCCGAGGGCCGCCTGGCGCGACGCCCAGGACGCGCTGGCGGCCTGGGGCGGACCGCTCGACGACCCGGACGCGCCGCTCGCCCTCTTCGGCGACATGCCCGAGGGCGAGGCGGCGGCGCTGGCCGGCACCGACGAGGTCCCGGCCGGGCTGGTCGTCCCGGAGCCGGACACGCTGACCCACGACGCCGCCTTCTTCGCCGCCGTGGACCGCGCCGGGATCCCGCAGCTCCAGCGGCTGAAGGCCCGCTACCCGTGAGCCCCCGGTACACCGCACCGGCCCGGGCCCTGCCGGACTCCACCGGGCTCGACGAGTTCCTGACCGGGGCGGCCGCCGACCCCTTGCCGCTCGCCGACCGCTACCGGCTGGTGGCCGCCGCCCGGGTCCTCGTCGAGGAGCTGTACGTCCACCTGCCGCTCAAACGGGCGCGCTACGCCACCGACCCGGTGCAGCGCCTGCGCCTGCTGGAGCGGCGGGTGCCCGCGCTCAGCGAGCTGCAGTTCCACGCCGAACTCGCCGCCGTCTTCCGGGACCTGCGCGATCTGCACACCGGCTACCAGCTCCCCTCGCCCTACCGGGGGCAGGTCGCGGTGCTCGGCTTCCTGGTCGAGGGCTACCACGACGCCGATGGCGCGCCGCACTACCTGGTCTCCCGGATCGACGACTCGCTGCGGCACGCGGACTTCGACGCCGGCGTCGAGCTGGAGCTGTGGAACGGCGTCCCGGTGGAGCGGGCCATCGAGCGTAGCACGGCCGCGCAGGCGGGCTGCAGCCCCGACGCGCGGCTGGCCCGCGGGCTGGAGTCGCTGACGCTGCGCCCGCTGCGGACCGCTCCCCCGCCGGACGAGCGCTGGGTGCTGCTCAGCTACCGCACCCCCGACGGGCGGCTGCGCGAGACCCGGGTGCCGTGGCGGGTGCGCGCCGCCGACCGGCACCGGGGGCGGGACCAGGACCCGGTGCCCACGCTCGGCACCCACCTCGGCATCGACGCCGGCAACGAGGCCGCCCGGCAGGCCAAGCGCGCGCTGTTCGCCCCGGCCCCGGCCCGCCGTTCGGCGGCGCGGGCGCCCCGGGACGTCCTCGCCTACCGCACGGCGCGCGGCCGCCGCCCGTACGGGTACCTGCGGGTGTTCTCGTTCAACGTCCCGAGCGCGCGGCGGTTCGCCGAGCAGGTGGCGGCGATCGCGGCGGCTGCGCCGCCGGACGGCCTGATCGTCGACATCCGCGGCAACCCGGGCGGCAGCATCCTGGCCGCCGAGGCCGCCCTGCGGGTGCTGAGCACCGGCCCGGTCGTCCCGGTCCGGTTCTCGCTGCCGACCACCCGTGCCGCGCTCGCCCTGGCCCGCGCCAACCCGGCGTTCCGGCCGTGGGCGCCGTCGATCCGCGACGCGGTGGAGACCGGCGAGCCGTACTCGCAGGCGTTCCCGCTCACCGACCCGGACGCGGTCGCCGAGGGGCTGGCGCCCTACCCGGGGCCCAAGGTGCTGATCGTCGACGCGCTCACCTACTCGGCCGCCGACATCTTCGCCGCCGGCTTCGCGGACAACGGGCTCGGCCCGGTGCTCGGCACCGCCGGGACCACCGGCGCGGGCGGCGCCAACGTCTGGACGCACGAGCTGCTGGGCGTCTGGCTGCCCGACCTGCTGGGCCCGTTGCCGCGCGGCGCCGGATTCCGGGTCGCCCTGCGCCGCGCCACCCGGTCCGTCGGCAACGACGGCGTCCCGCTGGAGGACTTCGGCGTGGCGGCGGACCCGCTGCACCGGCTGACCCGGCGCGACGTCCTCGGCCACAACCAGGACCTGCTGGCGGCGGCCGCGGCGCTGCTGTCCTGAGGTCCGGGCGGGGTACCCGTCGGGCGGCCGGCCGCTACGGTCCGGGAGGTGGCGCGCGGTTGACGGACGGACGATCCGTCGGCGTCCGATCCCACCGCTCACGGTGATTCGGCGGCGATTCCTCCGCGAATCGCCGTCGTCGGGCTTCGGAGGCCACGAGCAGCGGGAACGCCGGGACGGTGGCCCCGCCGAGCGTACGGACCGCCGGAATCCGATCCGGATATTCCCGAACGCCGGGAAAAGGCGCCGGAGTTGGATGGTGTGCGATCTCCACGCGCAATCGGCGCCGTCGCGCCGGTGCGGTGCGTGAGCACCACGACACCTTCCGCAGTCACTCGGGTCACAGCAATCCGTCCAGGGAGAGCCAGTCCCGTTCACATGTCAACCACACGTCCTTGAAGCGACATCCTCAACAACCATTGTGGCTCCGCAGTCCCGGCGGGTAGAGTCCCGGTCCGCCGAGCACCGAACACGTGCTCGCACGGCATTCTCTGGGGCGGGCATGACAAATAACCGCAACATCCACGGAGCCACTTCCGACTTGATTGACGCGTTCACGGAAACCGTGCGCCGATATCCCGCACGACCGGCGATCGTCCACCACGGACGGAACCTCACTTATCGCCAACTAGAGCTATCGGCAAGCAGTTTGGCCGACCGACTCGGCACCGCGCCGGGCGTCGTCGCGGTGCCGGCGGTCCACACGCCGGACACCGTCGTCGGGCTGCTCGGCATCCTGGCCGCAGGCGGGGCGTACTGCCCGGTCGACCCGGCGTTCCCGCTGCCCCGGCAGCGGGACATGCTCACGGCGGTCGGGTGCCGGACGGCCCTCGGCCTCGATCCCGAACTCGGCCTGGGAGCGAAGGCGTTACCGCGATTAGCCGAGAGCCGTGAAGACGGCGAACGGCCGCGGCCCGAGCCGGGGCAACCGGCCTATCTGCTCTTCACGTCGGGTTCGACCGGGCAGCCGAAACCCGTCGTCACTCCACGGCGGGCGATCTCCGCCGCCGTCGACTCGCTGCGCACCCTGTTCGCCCTCACCCCCGAGGACCGGGTGCTGCAGTTCGCCTCGCTGAACTGGGACACCTGCTTCGAGGAGATCCTGCCGACGCTCACCGCCGGCGCCGCGCTGGTCCTCGACCGCGAGGCGCACAGCGGGTCGTTCCCGCGCTTCCTGCGGATGGTCGCGCGCGAGCGGATCACCGTGCTCGACCTGCCCACCGCCTTCTGGCACGAACTGGTCCTCCACCTCGCCGAGGAGGGCGGCACGCTGCCCGCCTGCGTCCGGCTGGTGGTGATCGGCGGCGAGGCGGCCAACCCGGCGCGGCTCGCCGACTGGGCGGCGCTCGACACCGGGCGGATCCGGCTGCTCAACACCTACGGGTCCACCGAGACCACGCTGATCACCCATGCGGTCGACCTGCACGGGCCGCTCGCCGCCGCCCGGGACCGGCCCTGGGCGCCCGGCGACCGGGTGCCGATCGGCCGGGCGCTGCCCCATGTGCGCGAGCGGATCGACGAGCGCGGCGAGTTGCTGATCGGCGGGGCCGCGGTCGCGCTCGGCTACCTCGGCCTGCCGGAGGCCACCGGGGCGCGGTTCACCGAGGACGCCGAGGGCCTGCGCTGGTTCCGCACCGGCGACCGGGTGAGCCGGGCGCCGGACGGTGTGCTGACCCACCAGGGCCGGCTGGACGGCGAGTTCAAGGTGCGCGGGATCCGGGTCGACCCCGCCGAGGTGGAGGCGCACATCGGCGGCCACCCGGGCGTGCACGCGGTGGCGGTGACGGGGGCGGCCCTCGCCGGCCGCTCCGCGCTGGTCGCGTACGTGGTCCCGCGCGCCGGGGCGGCGGCCGGGACGCTGGGCGCCGAGGTCCGCGCCTATCTGCGCGACCGGGTGCCCGGCCACCTGGTGCCCAGCCGGATCACCGTCGTGCCCGAGCTGGTGCTCACCGCGAGCGGGAAGGTCGACCGGGCCGCCTCGCACCGCCGCCACTCGGCGCCCGCCCCGGCCCACCCGTAGCACGCCCGGCCCCCGGGCCCACCCGAACGAACGGTCACCCTCCCCCGGTGCCGCCCCGGCGCACCGCACCCCCCGACGGTCAAGGAGAGCCTCGTTGAGCAGCGTAGACACCACCCCCGCCGACACCGAGGGCGTGACGGCGATCTTCCGTCGCGTCCTGGAGACCGAGGACGTCACGGCGGACTCGGACTTCTTCCTCCTCGGCGGTGACTCCCTCATCGCCACCCGCGTGCTGAGCGCCGTCGCCCGGACGTACGGCGTCGAGCTGTCCTTCGAGGACTTCGTGCTCGCGCCCACCCCGGCCGGCCTCGTCGAGCTGATCGCGGCCGCCGGATGAGCGGCGGCAGAGCGCGCTCCGCCGTCGTCGTCGGCGCCGGACTGGCCGGGCTGACCGCCGCCGAGGGGCTGGCGGCCCGCGGGGTGGAGGTCACCGTGCTGGAGGCCCGCGAGCGGGTCGGCGGACGGACGCACGGGATCGAGGTCGCCCCGGGCGCCTGGATCGACGCGGGCGCCGCCTACCTCGGCGCCCGGCACACCGAACTCCTCGACCTCATCAAGGCCTTGGACCTCCACACCACGCCCACCACGATGCTCGGCGCCAGCCGCTTCGCCCTCGGGGGCGGCGCCGGGGCCGAGGACGGCGAACACGCCACCCGGGACGGCCGGTTCCCGCCGCTCAACGCGGTGGCGCTCGGCGAGCTCTTCGACCACCTCGCCGAACTCACCGCCACCGTACGGCCGGAGGCGCCCTGGCTGACCCCGGACGCCGACCGGCTGGACACCCTCACCGCCGCCGAGTGGGCCGAGCGCCACCTCACCCACCCGGACGCCCGGCTGTTCTTCCCGCTCTTCCTGGGCGAGATGATGGCCGCCGACCCGGCCGACATCTCGGTCCTGCACATGGCCTTCTACCTGCGCTCGGGCGGCGGGCTGCGCTATCTCAACGCCTTCGAGGGCGGCGCCCAGCAGGACCGGATCGCCGGCGGCGCGCACCTGCTCTGCGAGCGGCTGGCCGCCGGGCTGGCCCGGCGCCCGCACGGCGCCGTCCGGCTCGGCGAGGCGGTGCGGTCCGTCGCGCAGGACGCCGACGGGGTCACCGTGCGCACCGAGCGGGGCGCGTCGTACCGGGCCGATGTCGCGGTGGTGGCGCTGCCGCCGCTGCTGGCCGACGCCCTCGACCTGGGACCGGAGCCGCCCGCCCGCCGGGCGGGCGAGCGGACCGGGCGCGGCTGCGCGGTCAAGGTCAACCTGGTCTACCCGTCGCCGCTCTGGCGCGAGCACGGGCTCTCCGGGTGGTCGGTCAACGCGGAGGGACCGCTGCTCTCCACGGTGGACGACTCGCCGGCCGGCGCCGGGGCCGGGGTGCTGACCGGCTTCGTCACCGGGGCCGAGGCGCACCGCTATGCCGCGCTGGGGCCGCGTGAGCAGCGCGCGGCCGCGGTCGCGCAGGCCGCCCGGCTCTTTCCGATGCTTCCCGAACCGGTCGGCTTCCATGTCACCGACTGGGTCAACGAGCCCTACAGCAAGGGCTGTTACGCGGCACTGTTCGGCCCCGGCGACTGGCTGCGGCTCGGTCCGACGCTGACCGCGCCGCACGGCCGGGTGCACTGGGCCGGCACCGAGACCAGTACGGAGTTCTTCGGCCTGCTGGAGGGCGCGATCCGCTCCGGCCACCGGGTCGTCGCGGAGATCCTCGACGGCACGGCCTGATCCGCCGCCCGGGGCACCAGCACCACCGGCACCGCTTCCCCCTCTCCGCCCGTGCTCCCGTTCCACAAGAACCGCGGGCCACCCCCTTCTCAGGAGACGCCATGAGCGACCCGAGTTCCCCCCTGAGCACCACCGCGCCCAGCGCGCCCAGCCCTATCGCGCCGCTCGCCGCCCGCGAGCGGCTGATGGCCGAACCCGGCCTCGGGGCGGGCAACTTCCTCGACCACGCGATCACCGTCAACCCGAACCGCGCGGTCCCGTTCGCCTACAGCCACCACACCGACCACCGCGGCGCCGTCGTGCTGCGCGGCCACAGCCTGCTCGACCTGGCCGCGCTGCGCGACCGCTACGCCGCCTGGTACCACGCCAACGGCGTGCGCCCCGGCGAGCCGGTGGCCGTGGTGATCGCCGAGGGCCTGGAGCCACTGCTGCACTTCCTCGCGCTCACCGCGCTGGGCGCCGTCCCGGCCCTGGTCAACGACGCCATGCGGCACGACGTGATGGTCCGCTACCTCAACCACGTCGGGGTGGTCGGGGTGGTCGCCGACGACACCACCCGGCTCGCCGCCGCCTACCGCCAGGACCCGCAGCGCCGGCCCCGGTTCCTGGCGCTCGCCGCCGAGGTGCAGGCCTTCGACGCGGAGGCCGCCGGCGCCCTGCCCGCCGGGTACCCGTACACGCACGCGCCGGACGACGTGGTCGCGCTGATCCACTCCTCCGGCACCACCGGCACCCCGAAGTCCACCATGCTGGCCCACCGCCAGTTCTGGGACGGCAAGCAGCCGCGCATGGTGCGCTTCCCGGCCGAGCCGTACGACCGGCTGATGTCGCTGATGCCGCACACCCACGCCGGCGGCCTGAGCTACTTCCTCACCGCGACGCTGCTCGGTCTGCCGACCGTGGTGATGGCCGACTGGCGCCGCTCGGTGGTCGAGCCGGTGATGGAGGCCTTCCAGCCGACCATGGTCGCCTCCTTCCCGCGCACCTTCGTCGAACTCGCCACCGGGGAGGCGCCGGTGAAGGGCGCGGCCAAGGTGCACTCCTGGTTCAACACCGGCGACAGCGCGCACTACGGGCACATCCGCCGGCTGGTGCGGCTGGGCGAGCGCCCGGCCGGGCTGATCCGGCCCTGGCTGCTGCCGCGCGAGCGGGCCGAGCAACCGGCCCTGCCCGGCTCGCAGTTCGTCGACGGCCTGGGCTCATCCGAGATGGGCATGGCGCTGTTCGGCCAGGTCACCACGCCGGAGTCGGTCCGCGACGACCGCTGCGTCGGCAAGCCGCTGGAGGTGGTGCGCCGGGCCGCCGTGCTGGACCAGGACGGCCGCGAGGTGCCGGACGGCACGGTCGGGCTGCTGGCGGTCGACTCGCCGTCGCGCACCCCGGGCTACTGGAACAACGAGCGCCTGACCGGCAGCTTCGAGCTGGCCGGCTACTGGCTGACCGGGGACGTCGCCCGGCGGGACGCCGAGGGCCGGTTCTACCACCTGGACCGGACGGTGGACGTCATCGACACCGCGGCCGGCCCGGTCTACAGCCTGCCGATCGAGGAGGTGCTGCTGGCGGACTGCGACGGGCTGGTCCGGGACTGCTCGGTGGTCGGCGTGCCCGGCGCCGCAGGTGAGGTCCAACGGCCCATCGCCGTCGTCCAGTTGCAGCCAGACGTCGAGGACGCCACGGAGGCCGGGGTGCTGGAGGCCGCGAACAAGGCGCTCGCCGGGGCGGGGCTGGCCGCGCTCGCCGACGTCCGGATCGCCCGCACCGCCGAGGAGTTCCCGCTCGGGCCCACCGGCAAGGTGCTCAAGCGCGAACTGCGCACCCGCTTCGCCACCCTCTTCACCGGCCAGTAGCCCCGGATGGACGACCACCGCTCTGCCGCCGCGCACCCCGCGCCCGCGCAGCCCTACCAGTACGTCCGCACACCCCTGGTGGAACCGGACTGGCGCCGGCTGCCGGGCTGGCGCGACGTGACCGAGGCCCAGTGGCGGGACGCCCAGTGGCAGCGCGCCCACTGCGTGAAGAACACCCGCCAACTGCGGGCCGTCGCCGGTGAGCTGCTGACCCCGGATTTCTACGCCCAACTCGACGCCGACCAGGCCGAGTTCGCGACCATGCCGCTACTGGTTCCACCGCAGCTGCTGAACACCATGGCGGCGCACGCCCCGACCACCCCCGAGGCGTTCACCGCCGCGTTCCTGGCCGACCCGGTCCGCCGCTACATGCTGCCGGTGCACGCCGACCGGCTCCCGCACTGGCCCAGCCACCCCAAGGCCGAGCGCGACTCGCTGCACGAGGCCGAGATGTGGGTGGTCGAGGGCCTCACCCACCGCTACCCCACCAAGGTGCTGGCCGAACTGGTCGCCACCTGCCCGCAGTACTGCGGCCACTGCACCCGGATGGACCTGGTCGGCACCTCCACCCCCCAGGTCGCCAAGACCCGGCTGGTGCTGCGCCCGGAGCACCGCCAGGAGCAGATGCTCGACTACCTCAAGCGCACCCCGAGCGTGCGCGACGTGGTGGTCTCCGGCGGGGACCTCGCCAATGTGCCCTGGCCGCAGCTGGAGTCGTTCCTGCGCCGGCTGCTGGAGCTGGAGTCGGTGCGCGACATCCGGCTCGCCAGCAAGGCGGTGGTCGGGCTGCCGCAGCACTGGCTGCAGCCGCGGGTCCTGGAGGGCGTGCACCGGGTGGCGACGCTCGCCGCCCGCCGGGCCGTCAACCTCGCCGTGCACACCCACGCCAACCACGTCCGCTCGGTCACCCCGCTGGTCGCCGAGGCGGCCCGGGCACTGCTCGACGCGGGCGTGCGGGACGTGCGCAACCAGGGCGTGCTGATGCGGCGGGTCAACGACACCCCCGAGGACCTGCTGGACCTCTGCTTCGCGCTCCAGGGCGAGGCCAACATCCTGCCGTACTACTTCTACCTCTGCGACATGATCCCCAACGCGGAGCACTGGCGCACCAGCCTCCACCAGGCGCAGCACCTCCAGGAGGCGATCATGGGCTATCTGCCCGGCTACGCCACCCCGCGCCTGGTCTGCGACGTGCCGCGGCTCGGCAAGCGCTGGGTGCACCAGGTGGTGGCGTACGACCGCGAGCGCGGCGTCTCGTACTGGACCAAGAACTACCGCACCGGCCTGGAGGTCCGCGAGTCCGGCGGCGCGCCGGCCGGGCACGACGGGCTGGAACGCCTCCACCCCTACTACGACCCGGTGGACACCCTCCCCGAGGCCGGCCGCCGCTGGTGGGCGGAGCGGGCCGGGCACCCCGCACCCCAGGAAGGAGCAGCACGGTGAACGCCACCGCACCGCACGATCCCGGCCCGCTGCGCCGGATGTGCTGGATCTTCCCCGACCGGGAGTCCACCCGGATGACCGCGACCTGGCACCACTTCTTCTGGGACCTCTACGCCGAGGTGGCCGGGGAGCTGGGCCTCACCTGGTGCCGGCACGCGCCGGACGCGGTCACCGTGGACGCCACCGACCCCGCGCACCCGCGGGTGTACGTCGACGAGGAGCAGGTGACCCCGCAGGACACCCTGTTCATCACCGCGCTCTACTCGCTGCCGTACCAGTCGATGGACGTCTTCAACCAGTACGCGCTGTACGCGGTGCTGGAGCAGGCCGGCTTCTACCTGCCGTTCCCTCCGCACATCTCGCTGATCGGCAACGACAAGCTGGCCACCGTCCTGCACCTGGCCGGCTCGCCGGTGCCGCCGATCCCGTCGGTGCGGATCGGCACCGGCCGGGACATCGCCAAGCACCACTACGAGGTGGCGCTCGACGGCCTGACCTACCCGGCGATCGTCAAGCCGGCCGGGTGGTGCGGCGGCGGCGGGATCAACCTGGCGCGCGGGCCGGAGGACATCCGGGGCCTGGCCAGCCTCGCCCAGGGCGGCGACACCACGCTGGTCGCCCAGCCCTACCTCGGCGACGGCACCGTGGACTACCGCGTCTACGTGATCGACGGCGAGCCGTACGCGGTGCTGCGGCGGGTGCCCGAGCCCGGTTCCCCGGTGGCCAACGCCAGCCGCGGCGGGTCGATGGACTTCCCGCCGGTGCCACCCGAACTGGCCGAGGCCACCGCGTACTTCGCCGAGAAGCTGGCGATCCCGTTCTTCTGCGTGGACTTCCTCTTCGACGGCGAGCGGTACTGGTTCTCGGAGCTGGAGCCGGACGGGGTGATCGCCCCGGACTTCGACGACCCGGGGCGCGTCCTGCAACGGGACATCACCCGGGCCCGCTTCACCGCCTACCGGGACGCCCATGCCACGTGGCTCGCGAACCGCCCCCTCACCACCACCCCCCGATCGGAAGCCCGATGACCGACGCCTTCTCCCTGCCGCCCGACGCGGCCGATCCACACCTCCACGTCGCGACGAGGACGTTGGAGCTGCTGCGGACGGTTCCGGCGTTCGCCGGGCGCTATGACGGCCGCCCCGGGGAGGTCCGCACCCTCGACGAGCTGGCCGCCCTGCCGCCGCTGCTCAAGGACGACCTCAACACCGCCCTCGCCCATCTGGAGCCGCGCTCCGGGTCCGCCGCCACCTGGCTGTTCCAGAGCGGCGGCTCCACCGGCGCGCCCAAGGTCGGCTACGCGCCCACCGGCTTCTACATGGCCGGGGTGCACGACCACTGGCGGGCGCTGGACCGCGACGACGTGTTCGCCAACGCCTGGGGCGCGGGCCGGATGTGGGGCGCGCACTTCCTGGCCGCCGCGCTCGCCGACCGGGCGGGCTGCCGGGTGATCGCACTCGGCTCGATCACCCGGGAGGAGTACCCGGACTGGCTGGCCTTCCTCGCCGGGCGCGGCGTCACCGCGATCGGCGGCACCCCGAGCGTGCTGCGGCTCTGGTTCGCGCACGCCCGCGCCGCCGGGATCGAGCTGCCGAGCCTGCGGAAGGTGCTCTGGCTCGGCGAGGCCTGGCAGCCGCAGCTGGAGGAGGACCTCGCGGCCGTCGCGCCGAAGGCCCGCCGCTGGGGCATGTTCGGCTCCACCGAGACCTGGGTGGTCGGCACCAACACGCCCGACTGCCCCGCCGACACCTTCCACCCGCTGCCCGAGCAGCTGGTGCACGCGGACCCGGACGGGCTGCTGGACTTCACCACCCTCAACCCGGAGATGCTCAACCCGGTGCTGCGCTACCGCACCGGCGACGCGGGCGAGTTGACCGGCTGCCCGTGCGGCCGGCCGGGCCGGGCGTTCCGGGTGCTGGGGCGGCGCGACAACGTCGTCCAGGTGCGCGGCCTCGGCCTGCACGTGGACGAGCTGGTCGCCCGCGCCGAGCGCGAACCCGGCGTCTCCCGGGCGCAGGTGGTGATCACCGAGGACGGCGGCCGGGCCACCGGCGTGGAGGTCCTGCTGCTGGCCGACCCGGGCGCGGCGGTGGACGCGGCGGCGCTGCGCGCCGAGCTGCTCGCCGGGACGTTCACGCTGAGCACCGCCTTCCAGCACGACCCGGAGCACGTCACGGTCCGGGTGGCGGACGCGCTGGTCAGCAATGACCGCACCGGCAAGACGGCCTCGTTCGTGGTGACCGCGGCGGCCGCCGGGGAGGCCTCGTGAAGCTGGGGCGCCCGGAGGACCTGGGGCGCGGCTTCAACCTCTTCTGGGCCGGCCAGACGGTCAGCGTGGTCGGCGACCGGATCACCGTGTTCGTCGTCCCCACCCTGATGATCTTCGTGCTGCACGCCTCCGCCCTCCAGGTCGGCGTGGTGGCGATGGCCCAGTACCTCGGCATCCCGCTGCTCGGCCCGGTCGCGGGCGTGCTGGTCGACCGCTGGGACAAGCGGCTGACCATGCTGGTCTGCGACCTGCTGCGGCTGGCCGCCGTCCTGGTGATCCCGCTCGCCTACTGGCTGGACTTCCTCTCCACCGCGCTGCTGTTCGGCTGCGTGGCGGTGATCAGCGGCGCCACCATCTTCTTCAACGTCGGCTATCTGATCGCCGTGCCGGCCGTGGTGCCGGAGGACCGGATGGTGCGCGCCTACTCCCGGCTGGAGGGCAGCAACTCGGTCTCCGAGGTGGCCGGACCGTCGATCGCGGCGGGCCTCTACAGCGCGCTCGGGGTGGGCGCGCTGCTGGTGGACGCGGCCAGCTACCTGGTGTCCGCCGCCTGCTTCCGGGCCATGCCGCCGTGGGGCGGGCAGACCGTCGTCGAGGGCACCGTGTGGGAGCGGCTGACCGCGGGCTTCCGGATGAACTGGGGCGATCCGGTGCTGCGCCGGGTGGTGCTGGCGGCCGTCACGCTCAACTCGGGCGGGCCGATCTTCGTCACGGTGCTGCCGGTGCTCGCCTACCGGGGTCTGGGCATCTCGGTCGGCGTGCTGGGCGCCGCCATGTCGGTCGGCGCGGTGGGCGCGCTGGTCGGTGCCGTGGTCGCCCCGCGGATCAGCGCCCGGCTGGGCCTGGGGCGGACGCTGGCCTGGTCGCTGCTGCTGCACTGCCTGGTCGGCCTGGGCGTGCTGGCCGCGCCCGCACTGCCGTCCGGGCCGGTGATCGCGGTGACCATGGGCTGCTACGGGTTCTTCATGTCCTGCATCAACGTGTGCAGCGCGCCGACCCGCCAGTCCCGGATGTCCGCCGAGCACCAGGGTGTGATGCACGCGGCCTTCCGCACCGTCACCTGGGGTGTGATCCCGCTCGCCGCACTGGTCGGCGGCCTGGCGGTGTCGGCGCTCACCGGGCCGCTCGGCATCCGGGACGCGGCGCGCTGGGTGATGGCCGGCGGCACGCTGCTGGCCGCCTGCTCCTTCCTGCCTGCGCTCGGCATCCAGTCCCGGCTGGACGCCGCCGCCCGTGAGCAGAAGGAGCAAGTCGGCGACGCCGCGCCGGAGTTGTCGGAGAGCACGTCATGACGGCGAGCACGGCGCACACGGCGGGCGACGTCCTGCTGATCACCGGCTGCTCTTCCGGCATCGGCCTGGCCACCGCCGTGGCCGCCGCCCGCGCCGGGTTCACCACCGTCGCCACCCTGCGCGACCCGGCCCGCGCCGACGCCCTGCTCAAGGCCGCCGAGCAGGCCGGCGTCACCCTGGACGTCCGCCCGCTCGACGTCACCGACGCCGCCTCCGTCACCGCCTGCGTCGACGGCGTGGCCGCGACCTACGGACGGCTGGACGCGGTGGTCAACAACGCCGGCGTCTCCAACTCCGACCCCACGCTGGAGATGTCCACCGACGCGGCGCTGCGGGCGAACCTGGAGGTGAACTTCTTCGGCGTGATCGCCGTCAGCCGCGCCGCACTGCCGCTGCTGCGCGCCTCCGGCGGGCGGCTGGTGACCGTCGGCAGCGTGCACGGCGTGGTCGGCCAGCCGTTCAACGAGGCCTACTGCGCCGCCAAGTTCGCCGTCGAGGGCTTCATGGAGAGCCTGGCCCCGGTGGCCGGCGCGCACGGCGTACGGGTCTCCGTCGTCGTCCCCGGCTTCGTGCCCGACACCGCGTTCGGGGTCTTCCCGGACATCGACCGCCGCACCATCGAGGCCGCCTCCGGCCCGTACGCGCCGACCTTCGCCGACTACCTGGCCTGGGTCGGCGGCCAGGGCTGGGAGGCGGCCGGCCAGCCGGCCCGCGAGGTGGCCGAGGTGGTGGTGCGCACGCTGCGCGCCGACCGGCCGGCCTTCCGGGTCCCCACCAACGCCTGGGCCGCCGACTACCTGGCCCGCAAGCTCGCCGACCCGGACGGCTCGACCGTCCAGACCCTCGCCCGCACCTGGATCGGCCGCGCCGAACCGAACTGACGCCGACCCGACGCCGAACCGACGCACCATCAGGAGAGCCGCATGCCCGCCAAACCCCTCCCCGAGCTGGTCGACTTCGCCCGCCGCAACTCGCCCTTCTACGCCGAGCTGTACCGGGACCTGCCGCCGCGCGTCGAGCACCTCACCGAGCTGCCGGTGATCGAGCAGACCGCCTTCTGGGCCGCCAACTCCTGGCCGGACAACCGCCTGCTCACCGGACCGCTGCTGGACGCCGGCGTCTACAAGACCGGCGGCACCACCGGCGTCCCCAAGTTCTCCCCCTGGACGCGCAGCGAGCACGCCGACTCGGTCACCGCCTTCGGCGCCGGCCTGGTGCAGGCCGGCCTCAAGCCCGGCCACCGGGTCGCCAACCTGTTCTGGGCCGGCGAGCTGTACGGCGGCTTCCTCTACATCGAGAACGCCCTGCACCACGCCCCGGTCGACAACGTCCGGCTGCCGGTCGGCGCCGCACCCGAGGCGTACATCGCCGACCTGATCCACGACTTCGGCGTGGACGTGCTGGCCGGCGAGCCGATGAAGCTCAGCGCCGTCGCCGAGCACCTGGTCAAGCACGGCAAGGTCGCCGAGCGGATCGAACTGCTGCTGTTCGGCGGGGACCTGCTCTTCGCCGACCTGCGGCCGATCCTCTCCCGGGCGTTCCCCAACGCGGCCGTCGCCTCGATCGGCTACGCCTCGGTGGACGCCGGGCTGGTCGGCGCCCCGGTGCCCGGTGACGACGTCCGGGTGCACGAGGCGTTCCCGAACCGCACCGTGGTGGAGCTGGTCGACGACATCACCGGCGAGCCGGTCACCGAGCCCGGGGTGCCCGGCCGGGTGGTGGTCACCAACCTGTTCCGCACCCTGATGCCGATCCTGCGCTACCCGACCGGCGACCGCGCCGAGTGGGTCGACGTGGAGCGCGGGCGGTTCCGGCTGGTCGGCCGCTCCACCGAGGGCGCCCGGGTCGGGACGGTGGCGATGCCGACCGAGGAGATCCGCGCCGTCCTGCTCGCCCACGACCCGGAGCAGATCATCTCCGGCATGCAGCTGGTGCAGCGGCGCTGGGACGGCAAGGACGGGCTGATCCTGCGCCTCGGGTACACCGAGGAACCGCCGGCGGGCCTGGCCGGGCAGCTGGTCGAGGCGGTGTACAAGGCCCGCCCGCTCTACCCGGACGACGTGGCGGCCGGGGTGATCCACGACCTGGTGGTGGAGTGGGTGCCGCGCTCGGAGCTGGCCACCAACCCGCGCACCGGCAAGCTCCAGCAGGTCATCGACGAGCGGCCGCCCGCCTGACCCGTCACACCGGGCGACGGTCCCGGCCGACGCCCGTCCGTGCGTTCCACCGCGCCCCCGCGGTGGAACGCACGCGTTTTCCGGCGGGGGCGGCGGCCGCACGGAAGGGCTCCCGTGACGCCACGGTGAAGATCGCGGACCACACCTGCCGGACGGAATAATTTCGGTCAGATGATCGAACGGACTCCCGGACACCTCTGGGACACCGCGGACTCAGTGCGATCTCTCAATTGGCCACCGGCCTAGGCTGCGAGCGTGATGATCGTCGAGCGCTTGGTCCCTGACGACCTGTGGGATGTCTTCCGGGTGTTGGCGCCCGAGGCCCCGCGACGCCCGCAGGGCGGCGGCCGGCGCCGCTACGGGGACCGCGAGGTGCTGGCGGCGATCGTGTTCGTCGCGACCTCGGGGTGCCCCTGGGCCGGGCTGCCGCCCTGCTTCGGCCCGTCCGGGGCGACCGCCCACCGGCGTTTCACCGAGTGGAGCCGGGCCGGTGTGTGGACCGCGCTCCACCGGGCCCTGCTGGACGAACCCGGCGCGCGGGGTGAGCGGGACTGGTCGCGGCGTGCGATCGACGCGGTGGCGCTGCGCGCCCAACGCGCCAAATGAGATGTCGGCCACGTGCGCTGATGGCAAGAACGGCACCGCACGATTCACGCCACCGGTCGCGCGGGGTCCACGTCAAGGGCCTTGTGTGGAACCGGAGTTTGATGTTGGCTCCTCAACGGACCGGGGGGGCATGGACATGGCGCCCCGAGACCGACGGCATCGCCGCAGCGCCCCGAGCGACCACCCATCGCTCGGCAGAGCCGGGCGGTGCCGGACTCCACCACGACCCGGCCGACGGCGCATGCCCGAGGCCCGCGCTACCGTGAAGGGGATCACCATGACCGAACCACCGGCTCCCGCCGCCCTGGATGAGCTGTGGAACGTGGTGTACACCAGTTTCCGGTTCCCGTTCCTGCACGCCGCCCTGCGCCTGAAGCTGTTCGCCCTGCTCAAGGAGCGGCCGGGCAGCACCCTCGACGGGATCGCCGCCGAACTGGGGCTGGAGACGCGCGCCGCCCGCGTGCTGATGCTGGGCTGCTCGGCCTTCGGGCTGGTGCGCAAGGACGGCGACGGGTACCACAACACCCCCGCGACCGACATCGTGGCGGGCGACCCGGACGACTTCATGCCCGTCCTCATCCGCTACACCCACGAGATGCTGTACCGGCCGATCGGCTGGCTCCACGAGTCGCTGGTGCGGAACGAGAACCTCGGGCTGGAGCGCGAACTGCTCGCCGGCTCCTCGGCGACCACGCTCTACGAACTGCTCGGCCAGGACAAGGACCTGGAGGCGGTGTTCACCGCCATGAAGGAGCACCAGAGCCGCTCGGTGGTCGAGGACCTCGTCGGCGCCGTGGACTTCTCGCCCTACCGCCGCGTCCTGGAGGTCGGCGGCGGCACCGGGACCAACGCCATCGGCTTCGCCGAGAAGTGGCCGCACCTGCGGGCGACCGTCCTGGAGATGCCGAACACGGCGGAGCTGGCGGACGCGCACATCGCCGAGGCGGGCCTGTCCGGGCGGATCGACGCCGTCGGCGCGGACATCCTGCGGGACGAGTTCCCCGGCTCGCACGACTGCGTGGTGTTCTCCCGGTTCCTGGAGATCTGGTCCCCGGAGCAGGCCCGCGCCCTCATCGCCAAGGCCTACCGGGCCCTGGATCCGGGCGGCCACCTGGTGATCGTCGCCTGCGCGCAGAACGACGACGAGACCGGCCCCGCCCACGCCGCCTTCATGGCCGCCTTCCTGCAGACCGTCGCCTCGCCCGAGGGCGCCATCCACACGCCGCGGGACTTCGAGCAGTGGTGCGCCGAGGCGGGCTTCGAGCCGGTGGACCGCCAGTACCCCGGCCGGTTCGACGTCATCCTGCGCGCCCGCAAGCCCGCAGCCGGCTGATCCACGGACCACACGGGGGAACCGACATGACAGCGTCCGACGGACTGGCCGTCGTCACCGGCGGCACCAAGGGCATCGGACTCGCCTTCAGCCGGCGGCTCACCCGGCTGGGATACCGGGTGGTCGCCACCTACCGGGGTGACGAGGAGTCGGCGCGGCAGGCCCTGCGGGACATCGACAAGGGCCTCTCGGTGGTCCGGTCCGACGTCTCGGACCCCGACGAGGTGGCCCGGCTGGCCGAACTCGTCGCCGCCGAGCACGGAGTCCCGAACGCGCTGGTCAACAACGCCGGGCTGAACATCGACCGGCCGTTCCTGGAGATCTCCGACAGCGACTGGCGCCGGGTCCTGGACACCAACCTCTCCGGGCCCTTCTACCTGGCCCGGGCGTTCGCCCCGGCCATGCTGGCGGCCGGCGGCGGCTCGATCGTCAACATCGGCGCCACCACGGCGATCCGGCCCCGGCTGAACGGCGCCAACTACTGTTCGAGCAAGGCCGGCCTGCTCCATCTGACCAAGTGCCTGGCCATGGAGCTCGCGCCGACCATCCGGGTGAACTGCCTCATCCCCGGGATGATCGACACCGAGGAAATGCGGACCCGCTACCGCACGGCCGAGCCGGAGTACCTGAGCGCGCTGCTGGACGAGATCCCGCAGCGCAGGATCGGCGCGACCGAGGACATGGCGGACGCCCTGGAATTCCTGGTGGGCGACAGCGCCGGTTACGTCACGGGCCAGAAGCTGATCGTGGACGGCGGCCAGTTCATGTGGTGACCGCTCCGCCCGGCCCCGCCCCACCCCTGGCGGGCCGCGGACCGTCACCGCCGGCATCACCACCCATCGAGGAGAGGAAAGGTCATGCGATCACGCCTTGAGCGCTACCGGGAATTCCTGGAGCAGGAGTACCGCTCCGGTTTCACGAAGTCGGACGAGTACGACATCTCCGGGATCTCCGGCGATCTCGCGCGGCGGATGCGGGACGGCCGGTTCACCCGCGTCGTGTTCAGCGGAATGGGCTGCTCGGCCATCGTGTCGGACGTGATCCGGGTGTTCTTCACCTCGATCCGCAGCGACCTGGAGGTCCACGTCTTCAACGACTACGACTTCGAGTACCTCGTTCCGCGCTCGGTGATCGAGGACGACCGCACGCTCATCGTCCTGAGCTCCTACAGCGGCCACTCCAACGAGCCGGTCCGCGCCTTCCACGCGCTGCGCCCGATGCACGACCGGGTGCTGCTGCTCACCTCCGGCGGGCGGCTCGGCGCGCTGGGCGAGGAGCACGGAGTGTCCGTCGCCCGCTGGACGCTGAGCAGGCCGGACCGCGAGTACCCGCTGTTCCACGTCGGCCAGTACTTCTCCATTCTGGTTGACATGTTCCTGAATATCGGTCTGCTGGACACCGACCACGGCCCCGAGGCCCGCGCCCTGGCCAAGACCCTGGAGACCGACTTCACCCCGGAGCTGCGCGCGCTGGCCGCCGACGCCGCCGCCCGGAGCGAGAACGCCAACATCATCATGCTCGGCTCCCCCAAGTGGCACGAGAGCCTGCTGAAGCTCGCCAAGATGCACTTCAACGAGATCGCCATGGTGCCGGCGACCCGCAACTACTTCCACGAGTTCTGCCACAGCGAGGTCGCCACGCTCACCGACCCCGAGCGCCGGCACAGCGTCCTCGTCTTCGCCGACCCGGAGGAGGACGAGTACACCCGGGAGAAGCGCCGCAACCTGGTCTCCCTGCTGACCGCGCCGATCCCGCAGAACGCGAACGTCACCGTCACCGAGATCGAGCTGGACCAGCCGACCTTCATGCGCCAGTACTTCACCGCGCTGGAGTTCGTCCAGTACCTCACCCTCGACCTCGGCCTGGCACGGGAGACGCGCTCCCGCAACCTCATCTCCGAGGCCGCCGGGAACCCCTGGTACCACGGCAGCACCATCGCCGCCGAGAGCGCGGGGAACGAGGAAGACGCGGAGAACGCCGAGAACGCCTCCTGAGGCAGCCGCACAGCCCGGACACCGACGGCCACGGCCGAGACGAATGGAGCGATCGTGAATCCCCGGGGGCGCACCTCTCTCACCGCCTACCAGCAGGACATCTGGGCAGCGAACTCCCTCTTCCCGGATCTCCCGCAGTTCAACTGCTTCATCACCGACCGGTTCACCGGCGAGGTGGACGTGGACCTGCTCAAGGAGTGCCTGCGCCGCGCGGCCGACCGCAACGACGCGTTCCGGCTCCGGATCGACCCGGAGGACGGCACCCCGCGCCAGTGGGCCGAGCACGAGGCGTTCGACATCCCGACGATCGACCTCTCCGCGGCCGCCGCGCCCCGCGCCGCCTGCGCGAGGTGGATCAAGGACGCCTTCGACGTCCCGTTCGCGGTGGAGCGCCGCCGGCTGTTCGAGATCGCGGTCCTCAGGGAGCGCGAGGACGTCGTCCACAGCTATGTGAAGGTCCATCACATCATCGCCGACGCCTGGGGATTGAACCTCTTCATGTCCCAGGTCCGCGCCGAGTACGACCGGGTGCGGCGGACCGGGCGGTTCGACGACCGTCCCGCTCCGTCGTACCTGGACTTCGTCGAGGAGGAGCGCCGCTACCGGGAGTCCGACGAGCACGCGCGGGACCGCGCGTACTTCCAGGAGCAACTGGAGGGCGTCGCCCCGGCGTTCTTCCGCCGCGCCGCCCCGGCCGGCTCCCGGCGCAGCACCCGCCACAGCTTCCTGATCGAGCGCGGCGTCATCGACGCCATCCGCGCCCGCGGCCACTCGGTCTTCGCCTTCGTCGCCGCTGCCTTCGCCGTCTACCTCTCCCGGATCCACGGCACCGACGACGTGGTCCTGGGCGTGCCGCTGCTGAACCGGCCGACCGACGGGCAGCGGCGGACCGTCGGCCACTTCGCCAACACCCTGCCGCTGCGGGTGGCCCCGGGCGGGCGGACCATGAGCGAACTCGTCGCCGGGGTGCAGAGCGCGACCCGGGCCCTCAAGCCGCACGAGCGGTTCCCGGTGGGCGACCTGCTGCGCTCGGTGCCGCTCCAGGACAGCGGCCCCAAGCGGCTGTTCGACACCACCATCGCCTATCTGCGCTGGCCCAACCCGCTCGACGTCCAGGGCGTGGCGTACGAGACCGTCGTCCAGGCCCGCGCCCACGACGACGACGTCCTCGCGGTCGTCGTCAACGAACTCGACGACGTGAGCGACGTCCTGGTCGACATGGACTACGCCCTCGACGTCTTCGACGCGGACTTCCCGGTCGAGTCGGTGGCCACCCACCTCGACGCGATCCTCCGGGGCACCCTCGCCCGGCCGGACGCGCCGCTGGCGCAGATCCCGATGATCGGCGAGGCCGAGCGCGCCGCCCTGGTCGCCACCGGCAGCGGCCCCGTGCGCGACTTCTCCGCGCACACCACCGTCCACGCGCTCTTCGAGCGGCAGGCGGCCAGGACGCCCGACCGGCCCGCCGTCCTCACGGACGACCCCGCCGGGTCGCTGAGCTTCGCCCGACTGGACGCCTGGGCGAACCACATCGCCCACGGGCTGCGCGGCGACGGCGTCACGGTCGGCGACCGGGTGGCCGTACTGGCCGAGCGCGGCCCGCAGCTGGTCGCGGCCGTCCTCGGGGTGCTCAAGGCCGGCGCCGCGTACGTCCCCCTCGACCCGGGCCACCCCGCCGAACGGGTCCGCTTCCTGCTGGCCGACAGCGGGGCCAGGTCCGTCCTGCTGGGCGCCACCGTGCCCGCCGGCCTGGTCGGCGACGCCGTACCGGTGCGACCCCTGGACGCCACCCCGCGCACCGCGCCCGCACCGCCCGCCCCCGCCGGCGGCCCCGGCGACCTCGCCTACGTCATCTACACCTCCGGCTCCACCGGGCGGCCCAAGGGCGTGCAGGTCGAGCACCGCTCGGTGGTGAACCGGCTGGAGTGGATGCAGCACCGCTACCCGGTCGGCGCCGACGACGTCCTGCTCCAGAAGACCCCGGTGACCTTCGACGTCTCGGTGTGGGAGCTGTTCTGGTGGGCGATCACCGGCGCCGGGCTCGCCCAGCTCCCGCCCGGCGGCGAGCGGGACCCCGCGGTCATCCTCGGCACCGTCGGGACGCACCGGGTGAGCGTCGCCCACTTCGTGCCCTCGATGCTCGGCCCCTTCCTCGACCTGGTCGAGGAGAGCCCGGCGCTGCTCGACGACCTCGCCTCGCTGCGGCTGGTGTTCTGCAGCGGCGAGGCGCTGACGCCCTCCCAGGTGAACCGGTTCAACCGGCTGTTCGCCGGGGCCGGCGACGCGGCGCCCCGGCTGGTCAACCTCTACGGCCCGACCGAGGCCACCGTCGACGTCACCCACCACGACTGCCCGTCCGGCGCGGACGGGCCGGTCCGGCGGGTGCCGATCGGGCGGCCGATCGACAACACCCGGCTCTACGTGGTCGGCGCGCACGGCGACCTGCAGCCCGCCGGCGTCCCCGGTGAGCTGTGCGTCGCCGGCGCCGGGGTGGCCCGCGGCTACCTGGACCGGCCCGAGCTGGACGCGGCCGCCTTCGTGGCCGACCCGTTCGCCCCCGGCGGGCCCGGGGCGCGGATGTACCGCACCGGCGACCTGGCCCGCTGGCTCGCCGACGGCTCCCTGGAGTACCTGGGCCGGCTGGACGACCAGGTCAAGATCCGCGGCAACCGGGTGGAGCTCGGCGAGGTGCGCGACCGCCTGGCGGCGTACCCGGGCGTGCGGGACGCGATCGTGGTGGACCGGACCGCACCGGCCCGCGGCGTCCACCTGGTGGGCTACTACGTCGCGGACGAGGAGCTGCCGGTCGCGGACCTGCGGGCCCGGCTGCTGGACTCGCTGCCGGAGTTCATGGTCCCGGCGTTCTTCCTGCGGATCGAGCGGATCCCGCTCACCGCCAACGGCAAGGCCGACCGGCGCCGGCTGCCGGCCCCCGCCGTGGCGGCGGACACCACCGCCGCGGCCCCGGCCACCGAGGTCGAGGCGAGGATCGCGGCGGCCTGGTCCGCCGTGCTGGAGACCGGGCCGGTCGGCGTCGACCAGGACTACTACTCCCTGGGCGGCGACTCGATCATGATGCTCCGCATCCAGGCCGAGGCCCGGCGCACGGGCGTCCACTTCACCCTGGCCGACATGGTCCGCAACCCCACGGTGGCCGGACTCGCCGCGGCCGCGACCACCTCCGCGCCGCAGGCCCCGGAGGCCCCGCTGGAGCCGTTCGCGCTGGTCTCCGGCGTCGACCGGGCCCGGCTGGCCGGCCTGGCGGACGCCTACCCGGCCACCCGGCTGCACCTCGGCCTGCTCTACCACAGCCGGGAGCGCGAGCGGACGGCCGTCTACCACGACGTCTTCCGCTACTCCCTGCGGACCGACTGGCACGAGGAGGCGCTGCGCCGCGCCTTCGACGCCCTGGTGCGGCGCCACCCGGTGCTGCGCTCCGCCTTCGACCTGGGCGGCTTCTCCGAACCGCTGCAGCTCGTCCACCACGAGGCCGCCGGCGGGCTGGAGATCGCCGACCTGCGCGGTCGGGACGAGCGGGAGGCACGGGCCGAGGTCGACCGGCACGTCGAGGAGCGGCGGTACCACGCGTACCGGCCGGACCACCCGCCGCTGTACCTGTTCCGCGCCCATGTCCTGGACGGCTCCGTGGAGTTGGTGTTCAGCTTCCACCACGCGATCCTGGACGGCTGGAGCGTGGCCACCCTGGTGCGCGAACTGCTCCAGGACTACCTCCACCACGCCGGGCGGCCGGTCGCCGCCGTCCCCTCCGACGAGCTGCCCTCCCCCGCCCTCCACGTCCGCGAGGAGCGCCGGGCGCTGGCCTCCGAAGCCTCCCGGGCCTACTGGCAACGGCTGCTCGCCGGCGCCGAGCTGGTCCAGATCGACGGCCTGCGGCCGTACGAGCCGGCCGGCGACCGGTCGCTCGTCGTCCACCACGTCGAACTGCCGGACGGCCTCGGCGACGCCGTGCGCGCGCTGGCCCGCGCCCACGGCCTGCCGGTCAAGTCCCTGCTGCTCGCGGCGCACTGCCTGACCCTGCGGCTGCTCTCCGGCACCCGGGACATCACCACCGGCCTGGTCACCGGCGGGCGGCCGGAGGAGGCCGGCGCGGAGCGGATCACCGGGCTGTTCCTGGAGACGCTGCCGCTGCGCCTGGACGGCCGCCCGCGGACCTGGCTGGACGCGGCGCGCGAGGTCCACCGGCAGGAGCGCGACAGCCACCCCCACCGGCGCTACCCGCTCAGCGCGATCCAGGAGGACCGCGGCGGGGACGTCGTCTTCGAGACCGCCTTCAACTACGTCCACCCGCACGTCCTCACCGAGCTCCTGGCGGACACCGGCCTGGAGCTGGCGGACTTCCGGACCTGGGAGGAGACCAACTTCACCCTGCTGGTCAACGCGGTGGTCGACCCGGTGGACGAGCGCCTGTGGCTGCGGATGGACTGCGACGGGCGCACCTTCTCCCGCTCCCAGGCCGAGAGCCTCGGCCGGACGTACCTGGCCGTGCTGCGCCGGATCGCCGAACACCCGGACGCGGACGTGGACTTCGCCTTCCTCTGCGACCCCCGGGACGAGGCGGCCCTGACCGCCCGCACCGGCACCGGCACCGCCTCCGCCGCCGACGCGCCGGCGGACGTCATCCGGCGGATCGCGGAGCACGTCGCCCGCACGCCCGACGCGGTGGCCGTCTCCTGCGGACCGCGGCAGTGGACGTACGCCCGGCTCGACGAGGCCGCCGACCGGATCGCCCACGGTCTGATCGCCGCCGGCGCCCGGCCCGGATCCACCGTCGGCATCGCCATGGACCGCTCCCCGGAGACCCTGGCCACCGTGCTGGGCGTCGGGAAGGCGGGCGCCGCCTGCGTCCCGCTCGACATCGGCTACCCGCCGGCCCGGCTCGCGGCGATGGTCGCGCAGGCCGACCCGCTGCGGATCATCACCGGCCCGGCGCACGCCCACCTCTTCGAGGACGCCTCCCGGCTGCTGTCCGTCGACGAGCTGCTCGCCGCCGAACCGGCCCCCGACGCGCCGGAGTTGCCGGAGATCACCGGCGAGACCGTCGCCTACCTGCTGTTCACCTCCGGATCCAGCGGCGAGCCCAAGGGCGTCGAACTGCCGCACCGGGTGCTCGCCAACTACATGGAGTGGCAGATCCCCGCTGCCAGCGGCGCGGCGGGCGGCAGGACGCTCCAGTTCGCCCCGCTGAGCTTCGACGTGGCGTTCCAGGAGATCTACTCCACCCTCTGCGGCGGCGGCACCCTGCAACTGATCGCCGAGGAGGAGCGGCGCGACATGCCGGCGCTGCTGCGCCTGCTGGACCGCGAGGAGGTGGAGCGGGTGTTCATGCCGTTCGTCGCGCTCCAGCAACTCGCCGAGACCTCCCAGACGCTGGGCCTGCGGCCCCGCGCGCTGCGGGTGGTGATCTCCTCCGGGGAGCAGCTGCGGATCACCGAGGAGATCCGCCGGTTCTGCGCCGCGCTGCCGGGCACCGTGCTGGAGAACCAGTACGGCCCCACCGAGACCCATCTGCTGACCCACCACACGATGACCGGCGACCCGGCCGCCTTCCCGGACCTGCCGCCCATCGGCGTGCCGATCGACGGGATCGAGGTCCACCTGCTCGACGGGCTGATGCGGCCGGTCCCGCCCGGCGCCAAGGGCGAGATCCACATCGGCGGGGTGTGCCTGGCGCACGGCTACCGCGACCGGCCCGACCTCACCGAGCAGCGCTTCGTCCCGCACCCCAACGGCGAGCCGGGCGCCCGCCTCTACCGCACCGGGGACCTCGCCCGGGTGATGCCCGACGGCAACCTCGTCTGGCTCGGCCGCGCCGACTCCCAGGTGAAGGTGCGCGGCTTCCGGGTCGAACTCGCCGAGGTGGAGATCGCCATCGGCAAGCTCGCCGAGGAGCAGCCCGGCATCCGCGAGGCCGCGGTGGTGGCCCGGCGCCGGGAGGGCGCGGACGCCTTCCTCGCGGCGTTCCTGGTCGGCGACCCGCGCAGCGTGGACCTCGACGAGGTGCGCACCCGGCTGCGCGCGGCGCTGCCCGACCACATGGTGCCCTCGCACCTGGAGTGGCTGCCGCGGCTGCCCCTGACGCCCAGCGGCAAGCGGGACGACGCGCTGCTGCGCCGGATGCCGCTCGCCGCACCGGCCGCCGACGCCGCCCCTCCGGGCGACGAGCACGAGCGGGCGCTGGTGGGCATCCTGGCGGAGCTGCTGGAGCTGCCGACGGTCGGGGTGCGGGACAACTTCTTCGACATCGGCGGCACCTCGCTGACCGCGATGCGGCTGGTGATGACGATCGAGAAGCGCTACGGCGTCGGCGTCCCGCTCTCGGCCTTCGTCGCGGCGCCGACCGTCGCCGGGCTCGCGGAACGGCTGCGGGCCGGGGAACCGGCGGCGGAGTTCGACCCCGTCGTGCCGATCCGCACCGGGGGCTCCGAGCCCCCGCTGTTCCTGGTCCACCCGCTCGGCGGCCATGTGCTCTGCTACGTCCGGCTCGCCCGCCACCTGCCCGAAGACCGGCCCGTCTACGCGCTGCAGGCCGCCGGGAGCGTCGCCGGCACCGAGCCGCTCGGCTCGGTCGGCGAGCTGGCCGACAGCTACCTCAAGGCGATCCGCCGGGCCTGCCCGGACGGCCCGTACGTCATCGGCGGCTGGTCGTTCGGCGGCTTCATCGCCTTCGAGATGGCCCGCCGGCTGCGGCGCGCCGACCCGGACGCGCTCGCGGGCGCCGTGCTGATCGACCCGGTCTTCCTGGAGCGGGGCGAGCGGCCCGACGCCACCGACCACTCGCTGCTGGAGTGGTTCTTCTGGGAGCTGCTGTGGACCGGCCGGGACGGGACCGCGCCGGTGGTCGCGCTGCCGGAAGGGCTGGACGAGGAGGCGAAGTTCGGCTTCATCGCCGACCACGCCACCCGGGCCGGCGTCCTGCCGGCGGGCAGCTCCCGCACCACCGTGCGGCGCCTGTTCGGGATGTTCCGGGCGCACTGGCAGGCGATCCTCTCCTACGACCCCGAGCCCGGCGACGAGGACGTCGTCCTGCTCCGCGCCACCGCGGAACTCCCGGACATCCTCCGGCCGATGCACGGGGCCGCCCGCAGCCTGCACGAGGACCCGGCCAACGGCTGGGGAAGCCTGACCACCGGCCGGCTGGAGGTGGTGGACGTCCCCGGCGACCACCTGGTCCTGCTGGACGAACCGCACGTGACCGTCGTCGCCCAACGAATCGCAGAGGCGCTGGCCGACCGCCCCGGTCGGCGGCCGGCCGAGAGGAGCGGGACATGACGCAGCACCCCCCACGCAAGGCCCTCGTCATCGGGGCCGGGATCGGCGGGCTGGCCGCCGCGGCCACCCTGCGCCGGGTCGGCGTCGAGGTCCGGATCTTCGAACGGGCCCCCGAGCTGCGCCCGGGGACGACGGCGGTCTCCCTGATGTGCAACGCGATCCTGGCACTGCGCACCCTGGACATCGACATCGCCCCGGGCCTCGACAAGCGCGCCGAGGTCTTCGACGAGCTGAAGTTCCTCACCCGGCGCGGCCGGCCGATCCGGGCGCTGCCGTTCCGCGACCTCGCGCGGCGGCTGGGCGCGTCGAACTACGCCGTCCACCGGGCCGACCTCCAGCAGACGCTGCTGGAGGCGGTCGGCGGCGACCAGGTCATCGAACTCAACGCGGCGGCCACCGGGTTCACCGCCGACGACGACGGCGTCGAGGTCGCCTTCGAGGACGGCCGGACGGTCTCCGGCGACCTGCTGATCGGCGCGGACGGCTTCAACTCCGCGATCCGCCGGCAGATCGCGGTCGCCGACGACCCGCGGCCCGGCGACTACGTGTGCTGGCTGGCGACCGTGCCCTTCGCCCATCCGCGGCTCACCAAGGGGTACGCCGCGCACTACTGGGGGCGGGGCCAGCGCTTCGGCCTCGCCGACATCGGCCACGGCCGCGCGTACTGGTGGGCGACGAAGAACGTCCCCGCCGGGTCCGCCCCGGCCCGGCGGACCGACAAGGGCGAGATCGCCCGTCTCTTCGGCGGCTGGGCGCCCGAGGTGCGGGAGGCGATCCGGGTCACCCCCGAGGAGACGATCGTCCGCATCACCGCCCAGGACCGCCCGTTCCTGCCGCGCTGGGGCTCCGGCCGGATGACCCTGCTCGGCGACGCGGCGCACCCGATGCTGGTGAGCCTCGGCCAGGGAGCGGCGCTCGCCATCGAGGACGCCGTCGTGCTCGCCGGGCACCTCAAGGGGGCGAGCGACGTGTCCGCGGCCCTGCGCGGCTACGAGGACGAGCGCCGGCCGCGGACCGAGGCCCTGGTCGGCGCGGCCCGCGCGCTCAGCATGACCGAGCAGCTGGAGGGCCTGTTCCCCGCCACGATGCGCGACCTCTACTTCCGGTTCGCGCCCATGTCCACGTTCACCAGCCAGAACGAAGCGGTCCTCACCTGGCCCCCGCGGGGCTGACCTCGCCCCGCGACCCTCGGCCCCGTCCCTGGAGCACCCCATGGATCTGTCCCACCCGCTGTTCGCCCTCGACCCGTACGCGACCGACGTCCACGCCGAGGCCGAACGGCTGCGCGCGGCCGGCCCCGTCGTCCCGGTGGACGTGGTCGGCGTGGCCGCCTGGGCGGTCAGCCACCACGCCGTCGCCCAGCAGATACTGGAGGACTCCCGGTTCCTGACGAACAGCCGGAACTGGGGGGCGTTGCAGCGCGGCGAGGTCCCCGAGGGCTGGCCGCTGATGAAGATCATCATGGGTCAGAACATGGGCACCGCCGACGGCGCCGAGCACCGCCGGCTGCGCGGGCTGGTCTCCCGGGCGTTCACCCCGCGCCGGGTGGAGGCACTGCGGCCCCGGATCCAGCAGATCGTCGACGACCTGCTGGACGGCATCGCCGCCACCCCGGCGGGCGGCGTCGCCGACCTCAAGGCCGGCTTCGCCGTCCCGCTGCCGATGGGGGTGATCTGCGAACTGTTCGGCGTGCCCGCCGAGCAGCACGCGCCGCTGCACGCCCTGTGCAACGCCGCCTTCGACACCACCTCCCGGCCCGAGGAGGTCGCCGCCACCGAGAAGGGCCTCTACCGCCTCATGGCCGAGCTGGCCGAGAGCAAGATCGCCGAGCCGGGCGACGACCTCACCTCGATGCTGCTCGAACACCGCACCGAGGGCACCATCACCTTCGACGAGCTGGTCGACACCCTGATCCTGGTGCTGGCCGCCGGGCACCAGACCACCATCAACTTCTTCACCAACGCCCTGCTCGCCCTGATCACCCACCCCGACCAGCTGGAGCTGGTGCGGGCCGGCGCGATCTCCTGGGAGACGGTCACCGAGTCGGCCCTGGCCTGGGACTCCCCGGTCAGCCAGAGCCCGTTCCGCTACCCGGCGCAGGACATCGAGATCGGCGGCACGGTGATCCGCCGGGGCGAGCCGGTGATGATGTCCTACGCGGCGCTCGGGCGGGATCCGGCGCACTTCGGCCCGCTGGCCGCGTCCTTCGACGCCGGCCGCGACGCCCGGCACCTGTCCTTCGGCCACGGACCGCACTTCTGCGTGGGCGCCCCACTGGCCCGGCTGGAGGCGCACATCGCGCTGCCGGCCTTCTTCGCCCGCTTCGACGCCGAACTCGCCGTCCCGGCCCAGGAGGTGGAGCCGTTCCCGTCGCTGGCGCTGAACGGCATCCGCGCCCTGCCCGCCGTGATCAGACCGCGGACGGCGGCGGCCGCCGTCTGACCGGCGGACCACGGGGCGGTGTCGCGCCGGGGGTGAGGGGGGCGCGCGGCGGCCCCTTTCCCGGGAA
This sequence comes from Kitasatospora sp. NPDC097605, assembly GCF_040302725.1. NCBI lineage: Bacteria > Bacillati > Actinomycetota > Actinomycetes > Kitasatosporales > Streptomycetaceae > Kitasatospora > Kitasatospora sp. NPDC097605. The sequence continues at coordinate 330,931 of NZ_JBEOSF010000002.1, forward strand.
CCCGCGGCGCGGTCAGCGCGGCATCACCGGCGGGACGCCCGGCGGTCACTACAGTCGCGTCCCATGACGACGGTTACCACGCGCTCGGTCGCGTACCCGGCCGACGGTCTGACGATGGTCGGGCACCTCGCGCTGCCGGCCGGCACCGACCGCCGGCCGGCGGTGCTGGTCGGGCCCGAGGGGCCGGGGCTGAACGACTTCCAGCGCCGCCGGGCCGACCGGCTGGCCGGACTCGGCTATGTGGCACTGGCCTTCGACATCAACGGCGGACGCTGGTTCACCGACCCGCAGGAGATACTGGCCCGGGTGATGCCCCTGCTCGCCGACCCCGGCCGGATACGGGACATCGGCCGGGCCGCGCTCGAAGTGCTGTACGCCGAACCGCGGACCGACCCCGGCCGGATCGCCGCCGTCGGCTACGGCACCGGGGGCGCGATCGCGCTGGAACTCGGGCGCGACGGCGTCGACCTGCGGGCGATCGGGACCGTCAACGGCCTGACCACGGGGCGGCCCGGCGAGGCGTCCCGGATCCGCTGCCCGGTGTGGGCCGGCGTCGGATCCGAGGACCCGATCATGCCGCCCGCACAACGGGAGGCGTTCGCCGCCGAGATGCAGGCCGCGGGCGTCGACTGGCGGCTCGTGGTCTACGGCGGGGCCCTGCACGCCTTCCACCACCCGCCGGTCGACCAGGCCGTGCTCCCCGGTGTCGGCCACCACCCCCGGCACGCCGAGCGGGCCTGGCGCGACGTCCTCGACCTGCTCGCGGAGTGCCTGCCGGTCGAGGAGTACGCCGGCCGCTAGCGCGGGATGCGGACAGGGTCGGGACAGCTACGCGTCCCGGCCCTGTCGCGGAAGTCGGTGACGGCTTCGGAGAGTCGACGGGGCGTCAGTCCCGTCCGGGTATGACGCGGGGCTCGATCACATGATCGATGAGTCCGTACTCCTTGGCGTCCGCGGCGGTGAAGATCCGGTCCCGCTCGACGTCCTCGATGATCTGTTCCGGCGTCCGCCGCGTGTGCTTGGCCAGCACCGTCCCCAGCAGCTGGCTCAGCCGCTCGACCTCCGCGGCGTGGAGCTCCAGGTCGGACACCTGGCCCTGGCTGCCCTGGTGGTAGGGCTGGTGGACGAGCATCCGGGCGCTCGGCAGCGCCATCCGCTTCCCCGGCGTCCCGGCGGCGAGCAGCAGGGCGGCGGTGGAGTTGGCCTGCCCCAGGCAGACCGTCTGGATGTCGGGCTTGACGAACTGCATGGTGTCGTAGATGGCGGTGAACGCCGTGAACGAGCCACCCGGCGAGTTGATGTAGAGCGAGATGTCCCGGTCCGGGTCCATGGCTTCCAGGCAGAGCAGCTGGGCCATGATGTCGTTGGTCGCCGTGTCGTCGACCTGGCTCCCGAGGAAGATCACCCGCTCGCTGAAGAGCTTGCCGTACGGATCCATCTCCCTGGATCCCTGCGACGTGCGCTCCACGAAGCTCGGAACGATGTATCGGGCTTCCATCGGCAGGCCCCTGGCGTGAGACGGGTATTCACTTGGCTTCACTGTGTACGACACCTCCATGCGAACGGGCGTTGCGGTCCCACCACCCGGTGATCAGGCGGACTTGCTCCCGGGCAGGCCGCCACCCGGCGCCTGCGCGGCATGGGTCATGATGTCGTCGATGAGGCCGTACTCCTTGGCCTCGGTGGGCGTGAACCAGCGGTCGCGGTCCGAGTCCTGGGTGATCCGCTCGAAGGTCTGCCCGGAGTGATGGGCGATCAGCTCGGCCATCTCCCGCTTGGTCTCCAGCAGTTGCTTGGCGTGGATCCGGATGTCGGTGGCGGAGCCCGCGAGCCCGGCGGACGGCTGGTGCATGAGAATGCGGGTGTGCGGCAGCGCGAAGCGCTTCCCCGGGGTGCCGGCGGTGAGCAGGAACTGGCCCATCGACGCACAGAAACCCATGGCGACGGTGACGACGTCGTTGCGGATGTACTGCATGGTGTCGTAGATCGCCATACCGGCCATCACCGAGCCGCCGGGCGAGTTGATGTACAGGTAGATGTCCTGGTCCGTGTCGGCGGCCAGCGAGAGCATCTGGGCGGTGATCTGGTTGGCGATTTCGTCGTCGACTTCCTTGCCCAGGAAAATGATGCGGTCCCCGAGCAGGCGGTTGTAGATCTGGTCACCGAACGCCACGCCAGCGACAGGGCTGTAGGCGGAGGGTGCCGGCTGGTGGAACTTCATGTCACTCATGTATTCCCCTGTTCTCGACCGGGCCCCAGGGGCTTCCCGGGGAAACGGCGCGGGGGAAGTGACGTGCGAACTCGCTTGCCCCCAGCCTTGTTTGAGGCTAACACGTTCATCCGATCCGGACCTCGGGTCCGCCTACCGTTCGCTCAGAGCGGAGGCATGCCTCAACGACCGCTGTTATGGCGGTCGTTGGGGCGAGCGCGGAAGTCGGTGGATCAGCTGCCGTGAACAGGGCGGTTGGTGACGGACCATCGGAGCGGGGCGACGGCGACCGGCCGGCACGGGCCTCGGGAGCCACTCGCGGCGGCCCCGGTCCTCAGCCCGTCTGCGGGGCCCCGGCGAGCATCACGCTCTGGCCGCGGAATTCCGCGATCACCTTTTGCGCGGCGTTCCGGACCGTCACGTCGTAAACGCCGGTCCGCCCGGAGCGGGTCCGCTCCACCGCCTCGGCCGTCAGTTCGTCCCCGACCGCCGCCGGCGCCAGGAAGGTCACCTGCGCGGCCTGGGCCACCGTCACCGGGCCGTAACTGTTGCACGCGTAGGAGAACGCGGCATCGGCGAGCAGGAAGAGAAATCCGCCGTGGGCGATACCGTGCCCGTTGGCCATCACCGGGGCGACCGTCATCCGCATCACCGCGTGCCCGGTGGACACCGCTTCGAGCGTGATACCGAGACCCTGGCAGGCCCGGTCGCGCCCGTACAGCGCGGCCATCCGGGAATTCGGCAGGCCGTCCTTCGCCGGTGCGCCGGAATCCGTGCCCGCCGCGGTGTCCACGCTCATGACGCCCTGCTTTCTCCGGGAACAGCCCGAAACGGTCGGTGTGCCGTGCGTGCGTATCGCACCCGCATTACACCGAGGTCCGCTTCGGGCTGTCAACGGCCTTCGGGCGGGAACGGAAAGTCCGTCGGGAGAACTCAGAGCAGCCGCTTGATGTCGCCCCGGGCGCGGTAGAAGGAGCCGCTGCCGGACTCCAGCACCTCGGCCACCAGGTACCGCGCGCCCGGCACCCGGATGTCCTTCGGGAACTGCACCCGGCGCATCGGGTCGAAGCCCGGCGACACCACCCGCACCCGCAGCCGGGAGCCGTCCTGCACGCACTCCACCTCGATGCCGCCCGTCGCGCCCGCCGAACCGACGGCCACCGACTCGATCGCGGCACCGGCCACCGCCGCCGTCCAGCCGCTGCCGTCCACCTCGGCGGCCTGCGGCAGCCGGCCCTCCTCGGCCGCGCGCACCGCCTCCTCGCTCGCGTCGAGGCAGACCAGCGAGCCGTCCGTGGTCACCAGGTAGAGCCGGCCGTCGCGGTACTGCATGCTGTACGCCGAGCCGCAGCCGGTGCCGAGCTTCCACAGCCGGGTGCCGTCGGCGGCGAAGCAGTACACCGAGGAGTGGTTGTCGCCCGCGAACACGTACCGGCCGTCGGGCGAGGCCGCGCAGGAGAACACCGAGGCGTCGCAGCGGTAGCGGGCCACCTCGGAGCCGTCCGCCTTGCGCAGCCGGTGCACCGAGCCGCGCGAGGTGCCGGCGAACACCTCCTCGCGCTCCTGCCAGCCGAACAGCACCGCGCCGTCGGTGGCGGTGTGCCAGACCGGCGCGCCGCCGCGCGCCGCGTACCGGGCCACCCCGCGCGAGTGGCCGTGGTAGACGCCCTCGTCGTCGCAGCGCACCATCCAGCCGTGGCTGCCCTCGGCCGAGCGGCGCCACTGGAACTCGTCCTCGTGGTCGACGGTGGTGATCCCGCCGCGCGCGTCGGCCACGCCGAGCACGCCGTCGTGGATGTCCAGCCAGTAGATGTCGACGTCCTCGGCTATCTCGTACGCCACCCGCGGCACCTTGCCGCCCAGGTCGTACACCTTGCCGTCGTCGCAGCCGGCGTAGATCCACCAGTCGTCGGCGACGATGCACTTGACGCCGTCCGGCAGGCCGTAGCGGCCGGTCACCTCGCCGTCGTGGGTGAGCGTGTAGACGTCGCCGCGCTCGTTGCCGACCCAGGCGTGCTCCTCGCCGACGAAGATGCCGAACGCCGCCGCGCCGGAGCGGAACCGCCACAGCACCGGCGCCTGGCGGGCCGTCGAGCGGCTGCTGACGATCGCCCGGCGCGTCACCGCCCGGCGCTGGCGCACCCCGCGCACCGCCGGGGCGTAGCCCTTGCGGACCTTCTCGCCGATCTTCTTGGCCGCGGCCGAGGCGGCCTTCTCCGGCGAGGGGTAGGTGGTGGTCTTGGTCTGGCCGCTCTCGCCGATCCGCCCGTAGGTGATGGTGACGTCCGCCCCGCTGACCAGGACCTCGTAGAACTTGTGCGCGCTGCCGCTGTCCTCGGACAGCTCCAGGTAGGTCGACTGGGCGTCGGTGGCGGTGGCTGGCATGGCGGGGCCCCTTCCGGGCACGGCGTGACGTGGCCCGCCGGGCGCGGTGCCCGGCGACACCTCAGAACCTAGCCGTCCGCACCGACAACGGCCGATCCGGGCCGCGCGGACCCGGGTCTGCCCGAACGGACCTTCCGTCCCGTACGCCGCCCTGGGAGCATCGTCCGCTATCCGGTCACCCAGGCGCCGGGGGCGGGGGGAGCCGTCGGATGCAGGACCTGGCACCACCTCCCGCGCCCGCCGCGCACCGCGGCCACCGGCCCGCGCGATGGGTGCGCACCCGGCTGCGGGCCGCGCCCTGGACGGCGCTGCTGAACGCCGTCCTGGTGTTCGCGGTCGTGCTGCTCTCGGCCGGCCTGCCCCGGGGCGTGGACCGCGGCGAGGACGCCGCCCTGCGCGACTTCCTGCACGACCGCGGCATCGGCGCGACCAGCCTGGTCACCCACGCCACGCTCCGCCCCGGCGACGACTCCGCCGCCCTGGACGCCGTCGCCGCGAAGCTGACGGCCCGCACCGGCCCGGAGTTCCGCGTCTCGCCGGACGGACCGGTCTACGGCGTGAGCACCGGCCTGACGAGAGCGCTCGGCAACCCGGGGCTGTCCCGGCCCGACGGCCTCCCACCGAAGCTCGGACTGCGCCACCTCGCCGGGCTCTCCGAGCACGCCTCCCTGGTCGAGGGCCGGTGGCCGGCCGCCGCCCCCGCCGACCGGCCGCTGCAGATCGTGGTGGCCCAGCGGGCCGCCGAGAAGCTCGGCATCCGGGTCGGCGACGTCCTGCTGGAGGAACACCTCCCCCGTCTGGCGCCGCCCCCGGGGACCGAGGTGGTCGGCACCTTCCGGGCGAACGACGAGGCCGACCCGTACTGGACGGACCTCGCCTGCCTCACCGCGCCCTGTCTGCGCATCCCCGACACCTTCATGCGGCTGCGCCGGTGGGAGGTCACCGGCCTGACCGGCGGTGACGACCTGTCGCGCCTGCTCACCTGGGCCGGCGACGGCCAGCTCTACTGGCGGCTGCCCATCGACCCGGACTCGCTGCGCGCCGACCGGCTGCCGCAGGCCGGGAGCGCGCTGGCGAGCTATCTGGCCGGCCCCACCGCCGCCCGGCTCGCCGCCGAGACCGGCCGCCCCGATCTGCGCACCTTCTCCTCCCTGCCGGAGCTGTTCGCCCTGGCCACCGCCCGCCGGGACGCCGCCGCCCCGCTGGCGGCGCTCGGCCCGGCCGGGCTGGCCGGCGTCGTCGTGGTCGTCCTGTGCCTGGCCGCCGCGCTGGCCGCCGACCGGCGCGGCCCCGAACTGCTGCTGCTCCAGGCCCGCGGCGGCTCCCGCCGGGCCGTGCTGCGGCGGCTGCTCGGCGAGGGCGCGACAACCGTGCTGCCCGGGGCCGCGCTCGGCACGCTGCTCGCCCTCCTGCTGCTGCCCACCCCGCGCTGGGGCGCCGCCCTGCTCGCCGGGGTGAGCGCCACCGCCTTCGCGCTGCTCGCCTTCCCGGCCCGCGCGCTGCTGCTGCTCGGCCCGCGTGCCCGCGTCCGCCGGGCCGCCCGGCGCGGCGGCGCGCGCCGGGTGGTCGGTGAACTGGCCCTGCTCGCCGTCACCGCCGCCGCCGTCGTCGAGGTCCGCCGGCGCGGCGCCGCGCCGCCCGGCGCCGGGATCGACCCGCTGCTGGTCGCCGCCCCGCTGCTGATCGCCCTGGTCACCGGCCTGCTGCTGGCCCGGCTGCAGCCGCCCCTGGTCGGCGCCCTCGCCCGGGCGGTCGGCCGGCGGCGCGGCGCGGTCGGCTTCCTCGGGCTCGCCGGGGCCGCCCGGGGCACCGGCGGGCGCCCGCGCCCCTCCGCGCTGCCGATGCTCGCGCTGCTGCTCGCCGTCACCACGGCCGGGTTCGGCGCCGGCGTGCTCTCCGCCGTCGACGCCGGCCGGGCCCGCGAGTCCGCGTACGCCACCGGCGGCGACGTCATGGTGAGCGCCCCCAAGGGCTTCGGCCTGGCGGCGTCCTTCGTCGAGGCGGCCGGCCGGCTGCCCGGTGTGCGGGCCGCCACCGCCGTCACCGTGCTGACCGACGCGGCGGTGCTGCGCCCCGGCCAACGCCACCTCACCATCAGCCTGGTGGTCGTCGATCCGCCGGCCTACGCCGAGATCTCCCGCTCCGTCGGCCGCGGCACCTTCGACCCGGCGCTGCTCGCCGCCCCCGACGGCCCGGCCTGGCCGGCCGGGCGCGACGTCCCCGTCCCCGCCCTCTACTCCCGCGGCCTGGTCGAGCAGCTCGGCGGCCACGCCGGCGCCGAACGGATCTACCTCACCAGCACCGGCGAACTGCGCGCCCAGTACGCGGGCACCCTCGACGCCACCCCCGCCCTGCGCGGCTCCACCCACCCGTTCATCGTCCTACCGGCCGGCCCGGCCACCGCCCGGACCCCCGAACTCCGCGACCACGGCCACTGGTTCGCCGTCGGCGACCTCGACGAGGCGGCCGTCCGGCGACTGCTGCACGACCTGCCGGTGCACCCGCTGCTCGCCGACACCGCCCGGCTGACCGGCGTCCCGGTCGTCGGGCCGCTGCCGGAGGACATCCCGGACGGCTACCTGGTGGACACCGCCGCCGGCCGCACCGCCGCGCTCGCCGGCGACCCGCTCCAGCGGGCCGCCGCCCGGGTGTTCCGGGCCACCACCGCCGGCGCGGGCGCGTTCGCGGTGCTCGCCGCCCTGCTCACGCTGCTGCGCGCCGCCCCCGACCGGGCCGCCGCCCTCGCCCGGCTGCGCACCATGGGCCTGCGCCCCCGCCAGGGCCTGGCGCTGATCCTGGCCGAGAGCCTGCCGCAGACCCTGCTCGCGGCGGCCGGCGGCGGCCTCGCCTCGCTCGCCGCGGTCGCCCTGCTCGGCCCGGCCCTCGACCTGTCCGCCCTGCTCGGCACCCCCGTACCGCCGGGCCTGCCGCTGCGCCCCGCCGCCGTCCTGCCCCCGGCCCTCGCGCTCACCGCCCTGGTCGCGGCCGGCGTCCTCGCGGAGGCCCTGCTGACCGGCCGCCGCCGGATCACCACCGACCTGCGGGTCGGCGACGCGCCCTGACGGCGGCCGGGGGGGCTCAACCCATCGAGGCGAGGTAGCCGCCGACCAGTTCCGGCGTGGCCAGCCAGGCGGCGTAGTCGGCGGGCTCGGCGTAGGTGTTGGCGAGGCGGCGGGCCACCGCGTCGTGCTCGCCGGCGGCCGCGAACACCGCCTGGAGGTGGTCGGGCATCGTCAGCAGCGCCGCCGTCAACGCCACGCCGTGGCCGGCGCTGCGCTCCCAGAAGTCCTCGAAGACCCCCGTCATCCACGCCGCGGTGAACGGCCCGTCCCCGTGCGCGACGATCGCCCGCAGGTAGGCGTCGGCCGCCCGCGCGGCGCTGTTCGCGCCCTGGCCGGTGATCGGATCGTTCACCACCAGCGTGTCCGCGATCCCCAACACCTGGATGCCGTCGCCGAGTTCGGCCACCGGTCGGCGCACCACCGGGGTCAGCGCCCCGTACAGCGACCCGCCGGGGTCGGTGGGCTCGGCGTCCGCCCACAGCTCGGCCTCCCAGGGCAGGTACTCCGCCATCGACGCCCGCATCCGGCGCAGCTGTTCCGCGCCGGCCGGCCGGTCCGCGAAGCAGTCGAACGGGCTGTCCGGCACCGCCTCCCAGAGCAGGATGTCGCACGGGCCCGACAGCGTCAGCGCCGGCTGGAGGTACAACTCCCCCACCCCGGGCACCGCGTGCATCCGCGCGCGCGGCCCGGCCGACGGATCGGGCGCGCCCACGCCGTGCGCGTAGAGCGCCGTCAGCCGCCGCTGCGGCGCGTCGAACGGCGAACGGGCGGCGTCCCGTTCGAAGATCCCGGCCAGCTCGCCGCGCCCGGCCGCGACCACCGTCAGCTCGTTCGCCGCCGCCAACTCCCGCAGTCCGGCGAGGTCCAGCTCCCGGTACTCGACCCGCCCGCCGCGCTCCTCCACCAGCTCCAGCCAGCGCGCCAGCTTCAGCCGCTGGTCGACCGACTGCGCCGGCTCGTCCAGCGTCATGGTGAACTCCAGGGCGCGCAAGCCGGGTTCGGGTACCAGCACGGCGTCCACCGACCGCACCTGCGGCGCCTCCCGCTGCCAGAGGTCCAGCCCCGCCGCCCGCTCCACCCGCAGCGCCGGCCCGAACATCGCCTGCGTCGACATCACGGCCCCGCCCCGCACCTGCGCCGGCGTGCGCGCCGCCACCACGGTCACCTCGTACCCGCCCGCCCCCAACAACCCCAGTGCCACCTGCAACCCCGCCTGCCCCGCCCCCACCACCGCGATCCGCCGCACAGCGCACCTCCATGTCGGTCAACCAGGCGAGCAGCTTCCGCCGAACGCCCCCACCGTGTCCAGACGCACCCCGACGTGTCCGGCCGGGCAGCCGCAGCACCATGGGCTCCGGCAGGAGCAGGCCCGCTCGTGCGCCTCCCGGAGCAACCGCGTCACCGTCAGAACCGCTCGTGGACCTCACCCCCGATACCGCGGATCCCCTGCGCGAGTACCTCCAGGGCCCTGGCCCGGCTGGCCGCCCGGGTCATGGGGAAGGCCTGGAGCTGCACCCCGGGCGAGGGTCCGTCTTCAAACCCCCGCCTGCCGGGCGACGCTCCCCCACCCTTCGGCCGGGAGGTGCCCCCACCGCATGGACTCCGCCCCCAGCCTTCGGCCGGGAGGTACCCCCACCTCCGCCTTGCGATGCACGCACCCAGACGCCGCCCGGCCCGCCCTTCGGGCGGACGACGGGGGTTTGAAGACGGACCCCAGGAGTTCCGGCCGTCGTTCGGCTGGATCTCGACGCCCGGTTCGCGGGGGGGGAGGCGGAGTCCGCCGAGGTCGGCGAGGCGGTCCCCTTCCGGCACTCCTCGGCCGCGTCCCGCGGCCCGCTCCCGGTGCCCCGTCCCTCAGGCGGGCGGCAGCTGGTGGGACGAGCTGGGGCGGACGATCAGTTCCGCGTGCAGTTCGAGGCCCTCGGTGGGGGTGGGTTCGCCGCGGACCTGGGTGAGGAGGCGGGTGATCAGGGCGGTGGCGATGGGGCGCAGGGGGAGGCGCAGGGAGGTGAGGGGCGGGCGGAGGTGGCGGGCGAGGGGGGTGTCGTGGAAGCCGGTGACGGCGAGGTCGCGGCCGATGTGGAGGCCCTCGGTGCGGGCGGCCTCGTAGATGTCGAGGGCGGCGAGGTCGTTGTCGGCGGCGAGGGCGGTGGGGCGGTCGGGGGACCGCAGCAGGGTGCGGAGGTCGCCGTCGGCCGGCGGGGGGACGAGGGTGAGGCCGAGCCGGGCGGCCTCGCGCCGGAAGCCGTCGCGGCGGGCGGACAGCCAGGGCAGCGGCGAGCGGGAGCCGACGAAGGCGACCCGGTGGTGGCCGCGTTCGGCGAGGTGGCGGGCGGCGTCGGCGGTGGCGGCCGCGTTGTCGATGTCGACCCAGTGCGGCGGCAGGCCGGGGCCGGTGCGGCCGAAGGCGGCGAACGGGACGCCGAGGCGGGCGGCGTGGGCGGCGCGCGGGTCGTCGGGGAGGACGTCGGCGAGGACGAGTCCGTCGACCTGGCGGGCCGCCACCACGGCGTCGATCGCCGCCCGGGCGTGCTGCTCCCCCGCCGCCGGGCGGAGGAGCAGCACATGGTGGCCCTCGGCGCCGGCGGCGTCGACCAGTGCTTCGAGGAAGCCGGCCATCAGCGGGTTGGGGTCGTGCGGGTCGTCGACCGGGGCGAGGTAGCCGATGGTGCGGCGCTCGCCGGTGCGCAGCGACCGGGCGGACTGGTCGGGCCGGTAGCCGAGCCGGTCGATGGCGGCGGTGACCCGGGCGAGGGTGTCGGGGTGGACGCGGTGCGGGGCGTTGAGCGTGTTGGAGACGGTCTGCCGGGACACCCCGGCCGCGCGGGCGACGTCCGCGACGGTGGTGGCGCGGCGGGCCGGACGCGGTGCCGGGGTGGTCATCGGTTCTCCTCGGACGGGGGGCGGTGGACCTCAGACCCGGCGCAGGGTCAGCAGGCCGCCCCGGGGGACCTGGACGGTGACCCCGCCGTCGAGGCGGACCGTCGCGGTGCCGACGACGCGGCCGCGGGCGTCCTGGACGGTGGCCTCGACGATGCCCTGGCCGCCGGCCAGGCGGACGTCCGGGTCGGTGTCGGCGTTGGCGACCAGCAGGGTACGCCACTCCCCCGCCGCGGCCACCGGCAGCGCCGCGTACCGGGCGACGACCACCTCGCCGTCGCCGATCGCGGTCACCATCGGGTAGCCGAGGTCCGGGCGGGCCGGGCGCAGCGCGCCGAGCTGCAGGGTGTCGAGGTGGGTGCGGGCGACGCCCAGCCAGAAGGCGAGTGCCTCCCGCTGGCCGGCGCTCTGCGCGGCGAGGTCGACGGAGATCTGCGCCACGCCGAACAGGACGTTGATGAGGTGGCAGGCGACCTGCTCGGCCGGCTCGGCCGGGTGCCACATCAGCATGTCGGCGTGGACCGCGAGCGGCCCGGCGATCAGCCGGGTGTCGACGATGCGCTGGCGGTTCTCGTGCGGGCTGAGCGGGCAGTCGGTGGCCCGGGTCATGGTGGCGTAGGGCCACAGGCCGGGGCTGACGTAGGGCTGGCGGTACTCGATCATCGCCTCGGGGCGCGCGGCGTCGACCCGGCGGCGGATCTCGCCGAGCAGCAGGTGCAGACCCTCGTCGACGGTGGCGCAGTCGGCCTCGGGCCCGGGCGCGGGCGGGTCCTGGACGCCGAACCAGTCGACGAAGTCGACCTTCAGCCCGTCCATGCCCCACTCCTCGGCGGCGCGGGCGAGCCGGTCGGCGAGGTGGGCGCGGACCTGCGGGTAGCGGGGGTCGACGACGACGGCGCCGAGGTGGCCGGCGTCGGCGAGCGCGTAGCGGGAGAGGGTGTCCCAGGCGGCGCTGTCCTTGCCGATGAAGGGGAGGGCGTACCAGAGCATGTAGCGCACGCCGAGGTCGTGGACGCGGGCGACGTGGGCGGCGGTGTCGGGCAGCGAGCGGGGTTCCCAGTCGCCGCAGTGGGCGTAGCCGCGGGTGCGGTCGGTGGTCATCCAGCCGTCGTCGACGATGATCGTGTCGAGGCCGAGGTCCTTGCCGAGGGCGGCCTGGCGTTCGACGGCCTCGGGGGTGATGTTCTGGTGCAGCGCGTACCAGGTGGAGTAGGCGGGGCGGCGGGCGACGGCGGGGACGTTCGCCGGTTGCTCGGCGCCGGCGGCCCACCAGTCGGCGAGCTCGGCGAGGCTCCGGGCGAAGTGCCGGCCCGAGGTGTCGATGCGGACGGTGAGCCGTCCGGCGGCCTGGACCCAGGAGCGGAACTCCCCGGTCTCCTCGACCACGCCGGCGCCGGCCAGGGCCTCCTCGCGGTCGGCGGCGAACGCGCAGAGCGCGGTGTCGCCGGTGCCGACCAGGGCGGCGACGGGGGCGCCGCGGGAGAGGCCGGTGCGGCGCGGGGCGCTCCAGGCGGCGGGCAGCCAGCCGGTGCCGCGCGGTTCGGGGGTCCAGAAGGAGGTGGCGTCGGTGCAGGGGAGGCGCCATTCGATCCGGACGTCACCGGTGCCGTCCGGCCCGGGGTCCTCGGCGGTGACCTCGACGACGCCCGGGGCGACGGTGCGCACGCTCGCGGTGCCGGCGACCAGCAGCTCCAGCCGGCCGGCGGCGAGGCCGGGGACGGCGACCGGACGGGGGCGGGCGGTGGTGGCCGCGGCGGCGTGCGGCTCCCAGATCTCCGTGGCCGCCGTGTTCTCGGCGTTCTCCGTCATGGTTCGGTTCAGCCTTTCGTGGCGCCGGCCAGCAGGCCGGAGATGAACTGCCGCTGCAGGACCAGGAAGAGGACCATCATCGGCAGGGTGGACAGGGCGGTTCCGGCGAGGAGCAGGCCGTAGTCGGTGTCGCTCTTCATGCCCTGGAGGGTGGCGAGCGCGACCGGCAGGGTGTGCATCTCGGGGCTGCGCAGGGCGATCAGCGGCCAGACGAAGTTGTTCCACGAGCCGAGGAACAGGAAGATCCCTAGGGCGGCGAGCACCGGCCGCATGACCGGCACCACCACGCCGAACAGCACCCGCAGTTCGCCTGCGCCGTCGACCCGGGCGGCGTCGAGGAGTTCGTCGGGCATGCTGGAGAGCGCCTGGCGCATCAGGAAGATGGCGAACGGCACGCACAGGCCGGGCAGGATCAGGGCCTGGTAGCTGTCGAGCAGGCCGAAGGACATCATCATCTTGAACAGCGGGACCAGCATCACCTGGTCCGGCACGACCAGCGTCGAGAGCAGCACGGCGAACAGCACGGTCCGGCCGCGGAACCGGAACTTGGCGAAGGCGTAGCCGGCGAGCAGCGCCACGACCAGCGCGCCGATCGTCTGGATCCCGGACACCACGAGGGAGTTGAGCACGACCCGGCCGAGTCCGACCCGGTCCTGGAGGTGCCGGAGGTTGTCGCCGAGGTGGCCGCCGGGCAGCAGGTGGGGCGGCCAGGAGAAGATGTCGGCGTCGCTGAGGGTGGCGGAGACCACCAGCCAGTAGAACGGGGCGATGGACAGGCCGGTGACGGCGGCGAGCAGCAGGGTGGCCGGCCAGCCGCGCAGCCGGCGGCGCCTCGGGGCGGCCACCGGGACGGCGGGGGCGACGGGCGTGACGGGGGTCATTCGCGTTCTCCCATCAGGCGCATCTGGACCGCGCCGAGCACCGAGACGATCAGGGTGAGCGCGTAGGCGATGGCGGAGGCGTAGCCGAAGTCGAAGTAGCGGAAGCCGTTGTCGTACAGGTACATGGACACCGTGAGGGTCGCGTTGTCGGGGCCGCCACGGGTCAACACGTAGGGCTCGTCGAACAGTTGGAGGGTGCCGATGGTGGAGAGCACCACGGTGAACAGCAGCACCGGCCGCAGCGCGGGCACGGTGACGGAGAGGAAGCGGCGCACCGGGCCGGCGCCGTCGACCATCGCGGCCTCGTACAGCTCCCGCGGGATGCCCTGGAGTCCGGCGAGGTAGATGACCGCGTTGTAGCCGGTGTAGTGCCAGGTCAGCACGACGACGATGGCCATCCGGGACCAGAAGCCGCTGCCGAACCAGTCGACGGTGGGCAGACCGATCGCGTCGAGCGCCTTGTTGACCGCGCCGTTGTTCGTGTTGAGCAGGAAGGAGAACAGGATGCCGGTGGCGACCAGGCCGGTGACGGTGGGCATGAAGACGCCGAGCCGCCACACGACGCGCCAGCGGACCAGGGCCGTGTTGAGGCCGACCGCCAGCAGCAGGGCGAGCGCGAGCATCACCGGGACCTGCACGACGAGGATCCGGGCGGTGTTGCCGAGCGCCGTCCAGAACAGCGGATCGTCCAGCAGCCGCCGGTAGTTGGCGAGCCCCGGGCTGTGCGTGGCGTTGCCGGTACCGCCGGTCAGCGACAGCAGCATCGAGGAGACGATGGGGTAGGCCTTGAAGACCCCGAAGAGCAGCAGCGCCGGGGTGAGCAGCAGGTAGGGCACGGCGCGGCGGCGCAGCCGGGCGCGCCTCACCCGGGCGTCGGGGAGCGGGGCGGTGGCGAGCGGGGTGCGGCGCGGCGGGGTCCGGCCCTCCACCGAGGGGGCGGCGGCGGTCACTTGATCTTGCGCCCGGTCTGCTGGGCGATCAGCTTGGCGGCCTCCTGGAGCGCGTCGGCCGGGTCGGCGCCCTTGGTCAGCACCTTGGTCTGGGCGTCGCTGACCAGCTTGAGCGCGCGGGCGTAGTCGCCGGAGTAGTTGGTGGCGTCGCCGCCCTCGGCGAGCAGGTCGGTGAAGGTCTTCAGGACCGGCTGGCCGCCGTAGTAGGCGCTCGGCTCGTTGTACACCGGGTCCTGGTAGGCGGCGGTGAGCGCGGGGAAGACGCTGCCGGCCTTGAACATGGCGTTGACGGCGTCGGGCCGGGTGAGCGCGTACTCGACGAACTTCCAGGCGGCGGCGCGGCGCGGGCTGGAGGCGGAGACGGCGAGGTGGGTGGAGTTCACCAGCGCGGTGCGCTTGCCGCCGGGGGTGACCGCCGGGGGCCGGGTGAGCCGCCAGTTGCCGCTGAGGTCGGGGAACTTGCTCTCGATGAAGTGCGCCGCCCAGGAGGGCTGCGCGCCGGCGCCGAGCTTGCTGTCCTTCATCTGGGCGCGCCAGACGGTGGAGCCGGGCGTCTCGATGACCAGGCCGGCGTCGTTGAGCCGCTTGACGATGGTGAGGGCGCGCACGCACTCCGGCGAGGTGAGGCTGATGTCGCCCTGGAGGTCGAAGAAGAAGGCGCCCTGCTGCTGCATGAGGGCCTGCAGGAAGTCCACGTCGGGACCGGGGGTGCCGGTCCGGTTGAGGCCGACCAGGCCGACGCCGGGGTTGGCGGCCTTGAAGGCGTCGGCCGCGGCGATCACGTCGTCCCAGGTGGCGAAGGCGGCCGGGTCCACGCCCGCCTTGTCGAACATGTCCTTGCGGTAGAAGAAGCCCTGGGCGTTGACCTCCCAGGGCATGGCCCGGGCCCGTCCGGCCTTGTCGGTGACGACGGGCCACAGGCCGGGGGTGAACTTGTCCTTGTGGGCGTCGGCGCCGAGGGCGGAGAGGTCGGCGAGGCCGTTGGGGAACTTCTCCAGGTAGCCGGGCAGGTAGTCGCAGCCGATGTGGAGGACGTCGGCGAGGCCCTGGCCGCCGGCCGCCAGACCGACGGTGATCTTGTCCCAGATGGCCGGGTTGCCGACGTCCTGGACGTCGACCTTGATGCCCGGGTTGTCCTTCTCGAAGAGCGGGACCACGCCGCGCAGGGCCTCGGCGGCGCTGGTCCAGGACCAGACGGTGATCGTGCCGGTGGCGGCGTCCCCGCCGGAGGAGCCGCCGTCGGAGCCGCCGCAGGCGGAGAGGGCTCCGCCGGCGGACAGGGCCAGCAGGCCGGCGCCGGAGGCTCGCAGCAGGTCCCGGCGAGTGAGGTGTGACATGGCAGTCCTTTTCGAGGGGGTCGAAGGGCGGAACGTCGGAAGGTCGGGAGGGGGCGCGGGCGGCGCGCTCAGGCGGCGCGGACGCCCCGCCGGACGCGGTCGAGCGCCTCGGCGAGCGGCTCGGCGGCCGCGGGGTCGGTGCTGGCGTGCGGCGACAGCCGGATCCAGCCTCCGCGCAGGGTGGTGGCCAGGCCGGCGGCGGTCAGCGCGCGGTGGACGGCCTCGGGGTCGGCGCCGGGCAGTCGCAGCCGGGCGATGGCGCTGCCGGACCCGCCCGGCTCCCCGGGGCCGCCGGCCGTCTCGGCGCCGGCGGACCGGGCGGCGACGAGCAGCCCGCCGAGCACCTCGCCGATCCGGGCCTCGATCCGGCCGGCGCCCGCGTCACGCACCAGGGCGAGCGCCGCGCCCAGGGCGGCGACGGCGAGGCCGTCCGGGTTGGTCAGGGTGTGGGCGACGGCACCGGGCCGCGGCGGGCACGGGTGGGCGGGAGCCTCCAGCGGGTCCAGCACACCGGACCAGCCGCCGAGTCCGGGCCCGAGCAGCCCGGCCACCCGGTCGCGGACCATCAGCACCGCCGCGCCCCAGCCGGCCCGCAGCCACTTCTGGCCACCGGCGGCGAGCACATCGGCCGCGTCGGCGGCGAACTCGACCGCACCGAGGGCCTGCACGGCGTCGACCACCAGGACCCGGTCCGGGCCGATCAGCTCCTTGAGCCCGGCCAGCGGTGCCCGGAACCCGGTGGCGGCGTCCACGGCGCAGACCGCGACGGCGCGCACCCGGTCGTCGAGGTGGGCGCGGACGGTGTCCACGGTGAGCGGCCCGTCGAGCTGGCGGACCGCCAGCCCGCCGTTCCCGGCGGCGCGCAGCCACGGGTAGAGGGCGCCGGGGAAGTCCGTCCGGGCCACCAGCACGGTGCCGTCCGCGCCGCCCTGCGGACGGGTGAACGCGTGGGCGGCGGCGAACAGCCCGTGCGAGGTGGAGCCGACGAAGGCGATCTCGTGCGGCGCGCAGCCGAGCAGCCCGCCCGCCGTCCGCGCGGTCGCCTCGGTCTCGGCGTCGAGTCGTTCGAGCGCGGCCCAGCCCCGGCGGTGGAGCCGGTCGGCCTCACGGACGAGCACCCGGCGGACCGATTCCGACACCGGTCCGAACCGGGCGAAGTCCAGATAGCCGAACGGCTCGGCGAACTGCGCCAGGTAATCAGGCATGACTCTCCCCCACAGTCGGGGCGATTTGAACGTTCAAATCACATAGAAACAAACAGAACCCATCAACACCGAACGAGCGGGAGCCAGCAAACGCCCCTGGTCGAGTCCGCGTCAAGCCCTGCGCGACCCCAACCCCCCGGTCGATACCCTCTCGTTACCCACATCGAGGCCCCGGCCGGCCGCCAACCCTTGCGCAATGCAATTTGACATTACTATTTTATTGACCAGGCCAGGCCGGTACCGCCGACCGAACCCGCGAGGGCCCGCTCCGCGGCTGACTGCCCGTCAGCCGGTGCTCCGGGCGAGGCCCCCACCCCGCGCCCCGCCCGGCGAACCCGGCCGGGGCGCGGGAAATATTGGTCTACTCCAATTCTGTCCGGAATACGTCGTCACAACGGGCGCCGGTGTGCCGTTCACTGTTGCACCCGAGCAGCCGGGTTCGCTGGCCGCACGACCGGTGAATGTGGAGGCGGGATGCGAATGGCCGTACGGAGTCTGATCGTTGGGGTGGCGGCCGGGATCGGTGTCGGGGTGGTGATGGCCGTGCACACGGGGGGCCGGCTGCCGCTGGTGCCCGCCCTGTGTGTGGACGGGTTCGTGCTGGTGGCGTGGTTGTCGCTGGCCGCGCTGGCCTTCCCGCGACGACGGCCTCCGCTCCTCCCGGTGGAGGAGGGTCCCGGGCTGCCGGTCCTCGCCGAGCTCCGCTACCGGGCGGAGAGCGAGCCCCGCGCCACCGCGCACTGGAGAGGGCGCCACTGGCCCTGATCCCGGGCGTTGGGAACCGGCCGAGATCACTCCGCACCCTTCCGGCGGCGGGGCGGCTCCTGCCACCATGGCGCGAGACCCCAGGAGCAAGGGAGAGCCAAGGTGCGGACGGTGCGCGTGAGTTCGGCGGTCATGACCCACCCGGTACGCCTGGTTCAGGCCCGTGAGCTGGCCGATCGGCTCGAACTGGGCGGTCTGGCGCTCGATCCGGAGCCGGACGGGCCGCCCTCGGCGCTCCGGACGGCCCTGGTCGCCTGGGCGGCGGCGGAGCCAGGGGCGAGCCATCACCTCGTCGTCCAGGACGACGTGACCGGCCCGGACACCCTGGTGGCGCTCGTCGGCCGTGCGGCCGCCCGGTTCCCCGACGAGGCCCTGGTGTTCTACACCAACTGGCACGCGCGCAACGGCGCCGCCTCCCGGCTCGCCGCGCTGGCCGGCGCCGCCTGGGTGCGGGCCGTGCCCGACGAGTTCACGCCGTCGCTCGCCGTCTGCCTTCCGCTCGACACGGCGGAGGACTTCCGCCGGTTCGCCACCGGCAGCGCCGAGCGCCACGACGACGAGCTGTTCTCCGTCTTCTTCCGCGCCCGTGGCCGGATGGGCCTGATCGCGGTGCCCAACGTGGTGGAGCACATCGGCACCAGCAGCATCAACGGCCATGCCACCCAGGGGATCCGGCTCGCCGTCTGCCCCACCGACGCCGCCGACGCCGGGCCGCTGCTGGCGCGCGGCCGGGTCCTGGAGGAGCCGGGGTGGATCCCGTACATGCGGTACGGCGAGGGCTACATCCGGCTCGTCGGCCAGGAGCACGGCCCGGACGGCGGACGCGGCCATCACCGCTGGCGCGACGCCCTGCCGGAGACCGGCCTCACCGAGCGCGCGGTGCACGAGGCGGTGGCCGAGAGCATGCCGGCCGACCTGGCGGCGGAGGTGGCCGCGCGGTTCGGCCGCGACTTCGCCGAGGAGCTGTGGATCCACTGCCTGCTGCTCGGCCGGCAGGCGGCCGAGGCCGCCCGCCGGCTGGGCGACGACCCCGGTGACGTCCCGCCGGCGGTCCTCGCCCGGCTGCGGGACTCGGCGGTGTCCACCGCCGGTCCCGCCGGCCTGCCGCCCGAGCGCCGGCCGGAGGCCGGGCCGGACGAGGTGCGGCTGATGTCCGCCTTCGCCTGGACCGCCGTCAGGGCCGGGGAGAAGTGGCCTCCGGCGTGACCGGGTGGGTGATCCACACCGCGGGCTCCCAGTAGGAGCCGAGGTCCCGGGCGTGCTCGATCCGCAGGGTCGCGAGACCCTGCGGGAACACGTAGTCACCGTCCTCCGGGTAGGCGAGGCCGGTCCAGCGCTCCCATTCGGCCACCGTGCCGGTGATCCGCGACGAGCGCTCCGAGGCCCCGGCGATGGTGCCGCCGGCCCGCACCTGGGTACGGATCCACGGGTCGAACGGCGCCCCGTCCGCGCGCCGCCAGGCCGCGTAGCGCTCGGTCGGCACCAGCGGGTACCGGTCCTTCCAGGTGGGCCGCACGGGCACCAGCACGGTCTCCAGGCCGGCCCGCCGCGCGACCTCGCGCATCGCGCCGAGGAGCAGGCCGGAGAAGCCCTGGCGCTGGTAGTCCTCGGCGACCTCGATGCCCAGCGCGCACAGGCCGCCGAGCGGCCGGCCCGCCTCCCGGTCGGCGAACGCCCGGGCGATGGAGTCGTCCAGTCCGGGGCCGAGGTCCTCGGCCGTGCCGTCCCAGCTGCGCGGCAGCGAGCGCCCGGCGCCCGCCACCTCCTCGCGCACGTCGTCGTACAGGACGAACTGGTACTCGGGGAAGTCCGCGAACAACCGGTCCCAGTAGCCGTCGTTGACGTCGCCGTGCAGGTTGTACTCGGGCACGATGCCGGCGAACCGCTCCGGCATCCGGTCCCACAGTTCGGGCTTCTCCGCGTGGGTCACCACGACCAGTGTCATCGGTTTCCTCCTACTCTCAGGCCTGGGCGGGGACTTCGACGTCCCAGACGACGACGATCGGCAGTCCGTCCCAGGCCGCGAGGGCCGCGTCCGCGATGAACTCCTCGTAACCCCCGGGCGCCAGACGGCCGTTGAAGAGCGGCTCGTGGCAGGCGCGGACCCGCAGCCCGGCCGCCGTGAACGCCTCCAGGTACTTCCCGGGCAGGTGGACGTGGTTGCGGACGAACGCGAGCCGGTCGGAGTCGTGCACGAAGACGCACTGCCCCTGGAGCGCGATGACGAACGGATGCAGGTCCGAGACGAGGATCCGCCCGCCCGGGCGCACCACCCGGGCCAGTTCGGCCACGCCCGCCGCCAGGTCCGGCAGATGGGTCATCGCCAGCGAGCAGACGGCGAGGTCGACCGAGTCGTCCTCCAGCGGCAGGCTCTCCAGGCGCCCGACCCGGAACTCGGCCTCGGGAGCGCGCTCACCGGCCTTGGCCAGCATCTCGGGCGACTGGTCCACACCGATGGTGCGGTGCCCCCGGGCGACCAGGGCGCCGGTCTGGCGCCCGGTGCCGCAGGCGGCGTCCAGCGCGGTGCCCGCCGGAAGGGTGTCGAGGATCCCGTGCAGCACGGGCTCCTCGACCTCGATGTAGGAGTTGGGCAGCGAGTCGTACACCGCCGACCAGGAGGCGTAGCCCTCGGCCAGGCCGAGTTCGCTGACGTCGGCGTCCCCGGCCGGCAGCTCCCCGTCGCCCGAGGCGAACCGCCGGATGTCCTCGACGCGCTCCTTGAGGAACTTCTCCTCGCCGTCCATGGCGTTGCGCAGCAGCGCCAGGCCCTGGATTCCCAGGACGAGTTCCCTCACTCGAAATTCATTGCTCATGCCAAAGCCTCGTTCTTGACCGGAGGTGACGGATTTGCGGCAGCCGGTCGGACCCGACCGAATTCCGCCTACCCGGCCCGGCGGTAGAGGATTCTCCCCATCCGGTTCCCTGTCCGAAAGGCGGCCCTGAATGACCGGTTCCACAGCACCGTTGCCCGCAATTCCCGCGACCCCCTACGATGGCGGGCCGAAGCCGCCGGACACCTATTCGCCGGCCGTTCGCGCCACAGGGAGGCGGAATGATAGAGGGATATCTCGGCCGGGAAAGCGTCACCGCCGGGGATCGGCTGACCGTGCACGTCTCCACCGACGCCGCCCGGTTCCGGCTGAGGTTCTACCGGCTGGGCAAGGAGCTGGAGCCGGTCGCGGAGACCGGCTGGCACCCCGGATCGCCGCACCTGGCGCCCCCGCACCCCGACGGCGTCCCCGGCCGGGCCTCGCCGGCCCGCGGCTGGGACTGGCCACCGCTCACCCTGCCCGTGCCGGAGTCCTGGACCCCCGGCATGCACCTGGTCCAGTTCGTCGAGGAGGGGGACGACCCGCCGCCGCTCGGCGCCGCCGACATCGAGGGCCCGGCCCGCGAGTTCTTCGTGGTGCGGCCCCGGCGGGCCGGCGCCCGCTCCCGCATCCTCTACAAGAAGTCGACCTTCACCCGGCACGCCTACAACCGCGCCGACCGCCCGGGCGAGGACCGCGGTGCCAGCCTCTACGACCACCCCGTGTACCTGCCGGACGGCGGTCCGCGCGGGCACAAGGTGAGCCTGCACCGGCCCGGCGGAATCATCGACCTCGCGTACTGGGACGCCCCTTTCATCGCCTGGCTGGAACGCAACGACTACCCGGTGGAATTCTGCACGGATCTCGATCTGCACGAGGATCCGGAGCTGCTGTCCTCGTACGATCTGCTGCTCAGCGTCGGCCATGACGAATACTGGAGCGAGGCGATGCGCGAACACGCCGAGCGATTCGTCCGGGACGGCGGGAACATCGCCTTCCTGAGTGCCAACACCTGCTGGTGGCGCATTCATCCGACCGACCGGAACACCGCTTTCGTCGCGGACACCGACCACCATGTCGGGGACGAGTATCCGCACCTTCCGGCGACCGACCAGTGGTGGCCGGCGGCGCCCGACGGGGTGGGCCGTCCGGAGAACTCCCTCACCGGGGTGAGTTTCCGCAACGGCGGCATGTGGGCGAGCGCCGAGGGGTGGCCCGGCGACCGTCCGCGCGAGGGGTACACCGTGCAGCACGCCGACCACTGGGTCTTCGCCGGCACCGGGCTGCGCGACGGCGCCGACGGCGGTGCGCCCGACCGGCTCGGCGCGGGCACCACGCTCATCGGGTACGAGTGCGACGGCGCCGCCTACGCCCGGGACGAGCACGGTGTCGCCCGCGCCACCGGCGAGGACGGCACGCCCGCCTCCTTCCTGATCCTCGGCATCCACGTCCTCGATCCCGTCCACGAGGACTTCCACGACTTCAAGTGGGGCCACTGGAACGGCCCGGCCCGGGAGCCGGGCCTCACCAGCCCCCGGGCCGCGACCATGGGTCTCTACACCGCCGGCGGCACCGTGTTCTCCGCGGGGACCACCGACTGGCCGGTGGTCTGCGGGCAGGACCAGGACGCCGGCGTCGTCCGGGTCACCCGCAATCTGCTGGACCGGCTGCGGCACCGCTCGCCACGAGGCTGAGCAGTTCCGCCAGCCCGCGGATCCGGGCCGCCCCCTCCGGCAGGGGCGGCTCGGCTCCGCGCACCGCCGGGTCCGGCCGGCACAGATGGACGGCCGGCATCCCGGCCGCGAGCGGGCCGAGCACGTCCGGCGCCCACATGTCCCCGACGAACAGCACCTGTTCCGACGGGAGCCGGCACTGCTCCAGGAGTGTCCGGTAGATCAGCGGGTGCGGCTTGCGCGCACCCGCCCGGGCGGAGCCCACCACGACGTCGAACGCTCCGCCGAGGCCGACGTCCGCCAGGCAGTCGTCCAGGTTCCAGAACCAGTTGGAGCAGACGCCGACCAGCAGCCCGCGGGCGCGGAGCTCCCCGAGGACGGCGCGGGCGTCCTCGAAGAGCTCCAGCCGGACGGCCTTCATGGCCCGGTCGATCTCCTCGACCAGGCCCTCCAGCTCGTGCTCCGGCACCCCGCAGTCCAGCGCCCGGCGCCGTAGACGTCCCAACTCCCAGCGGTGGTAGTCGACTTCGGTCACGGAGTGGTCCGCGTGCTCCTCGCCCTCGGCGGGGCCCACCGCCCACTGGTCGCCCCAGCGGGCGCCCTGGGCGGACAGGCCCCGGCGGTCGAAGATCGCACGGTGGTCGGGCGGCAGCGGCTCGACCATCCGCGCCAGCGTCCCGTAGAAGTCGAAGACGACGGCACGGACCTCCGGCGACGACTCGAACGGCACGGACGGCACGGACGATCCCGATGACCCGGACGGCGCGGACGGCACGGACCCGGCCTCAGTACCGGCCGTGCCGGCGCGGGAAGTAGTCCTGCAGGTCGCCGTCGCGCTCGATGTCGACGGTCGCGCAGTGCAGCCCGCCGCCGAACGGTCCGACCGCCCGGAACGGCACCGGGACGATCTCGAAGCCGTACGAGGACAGCTGCTCCGACAGCCGGACCTCCTTCTCCTCGATGCACAGGGTGTTCTCGTCGATGTTCAGCATGTTCCCGGCGAGCCACGGGCTGCAGAACGACAGCTTCGGCGGGTGGTCCCAGCTCGCCGGCTGCACCGCCTCGATGATCTCCCAGTCGTTGAGCCGGAAGAACTCCATCAGCTCGGCGTCGGCGAGCCGCTCGCCGCAGTGCAGCACCAGGCCGGGGCGCAGCGGCACCCAGGTCGCGTCGATGTGCAGCGGGTGGGTGTTGGTGGAGGTGACCGCGTGCACCCGGTGGTCGGGGAAGTGGCGCTTGAGCCACTGGTAGCCGCTGCGGTTGGTGACGAAGGACAGCTGGACGAAGAGGTCCTTGCCGAAGCGGGCGACGTCGGCGGCATCGAACAGCGGTTCGGCCTCGGTCAGCACCAGGTCGTAGTCGCGGACCCGGGCCAGCTGCTCCTCGGTCGGGAGGTCGTTGTAGGTGTCCCAGAACTTGGTGTTGTAGGAGGCGTCGGTGAGCCGCGGCTTCGGCGCGGCCTCCCAGCGCATGTTCTCGTCGGAGTCGAACAGGTTCTGCAGCAGCGGCCGGTAGGCCAGGTACTCGTGCCAGCGGCTGCGGTAGGACATGGTCGCTTCGAGGACCTCGTTGCCGACGGTCAGCAGCAGGTCCCGGGGCGGCATGCAGCCGAACATCGAGTCCTGCGTCCATTCGGGCGTGGAGACCTGCTGGTTGAAGTCGACCGGGGTGGGGCGGTCCACCCGGATGCCGCGCCGGCTCAGCATCTCGGCGAAGTTGTCGAGCTGCTCCTCGGCCTCGGCGACCATGTCCTCGGGCATCGGCCCGTAGGTGCCCAGGGGGAAGCCGTCCTCGGGGTAGTCGCGGCGCACCGCGGGCTCGGGGGCCTGGACCACGGTGCCCTCGGCGCGTCCGACGACCACATGGCGCAGCGGGTCCCAGCCGTTCCAGGCGTTGACCCGGACCGGCCGGGCGGCGGCGTCGGGAGTCTCTTCGGGGGAAGTCGTCTGCTCGGACACGTTACAAGCCCTTCGTATCGGGATCACGTGGGTGCAGAGGCCTAACCTGCGGGTACCGCCCGGGAGGAGTCAAGGGTTGATCTCTATGCGGGACGCTGAACGTCATCTTCCGGCCGAATGTCTGGACCTCTGCTCCTCTTGGCGATCAGACGGGTAATCAGATTGGTACCCCCATAGCGAACTTGGAGACCTCATGGCCATTCGCATGTCCTATCGCCCCCTTGTGCTCACGTTTCTCCTGTCCCTCGCGGCCACCGGCTGTAGCTCCGGGTCGGGCGGCGGCTCCGAGACGGGCGGCAAACTGACGGTGTGGCTGGCCGTGGACGCCCAGGAGAGTTGGCCGCAATTGGTCCAGTCCACCAATGAGCGGTTCACCCAGGCCCACCCCGGGGTCCAGGTGGATGTCCAGTACCAGCAGTGGACCACCAAGAACCAGAAGCTGGACGCCGTCCTCGCCGGGAAGAACGTCCCGGACGTGGTCGAGATGGGCAACAGCGAGACCACCAACTACATCGTCAACAACGCCTTCGCCCCCGTGGACCCGGCGCGCTTCGACCATTCGGCCGAGTGGCTGCCGGCTCTCGCCGACGCCTGTCGTGCCAACGGCAAGACCTACTGCGTGCCGTACTACGTCGGGGCCAGGATCGGCATCTACCGCACCGACCAGTTCGCCCGCGCGGGTGTCGCCGGAGCCCCGAAGACCTACCCCGAGCTGCTCTCCGCGCTCGACAAGCTGAAGGCCACCCTGGGCCCCGAGGACCCCAACTACTCGGCGCTCTACATGCCCGGCCGCTACTGGTACGCCGCCATGGCCTTCGTGAAGGACGCGGGCGGCGAGATCGCCGTGAAGGAGGGCGACAAGTGGAAGAGCTCGCTGGCCTCCCCCAAGTCCGTGGCCGGGCTCACCGAGTGGAAGCGGCTGATCGACACCTACTACGTCGGTGACCGGGCCAAGGACAACTCCGACCAGCCGGCCGTGGTCGGCCAGGGCCGGGTGGGCGTCTTCTACGGCAACACCTGGGAGTCCGCCATGGCCACCGACGAGCGCTCCGGCGGCGACCCGAAGCTGAAGGACAAGTTCGGCACCTTCCCCTTCCCCGGCCCGTCCGGCAACCTCCTGCCGCCGTTCCTCGGCGGTTCCACCCTGGCGGTGCCGGCCAAGTCGACCCGCAAGGACCTGGCCTCCGACTGGATCAAGATGTTCACCGACACGCAGTCGCAGAAGACCCTGATCGAGGTGGACACCCTGCCCAACAACACCGTCCAGCTGGCCGAGGTCGCGGCGGGCGGCATCAACGGCCCGGCGGCCCAGGCCGCGGCCACCGGGGGCTGGATGACGCCGTTCGCGCCCGGCTGGACGTCGGTGGAGAAGTCCAACATCCTGCCGGAGATGCTGGAGCGCATCGCCAACAACAAGCAGTCCGTCGAGGAGGCCGCGCGTGAGGCCGACCAGCGGATCAACGAAGTGATCAATGAGCGCTGACCGGGGCGGGCAGCAGCGGCGTCGGCCGCTGCTGCCGTACCTGCTGATCGCCCCCACCGTCCTGGCGCTCGTCCTGGTCCTCGGCTACCCGCTGGTGGACATGGTCGTGCTCTCCTTCCAGGACATGACCCGTGAACAGCTCTTCAGCGGCGAGTCACCGCCGTGGGCGGGGCTGGACCAGTTCACCAGGATCCTCGGGGACGGCTTCTTCTGGAGGGTGGTGGGCCGCACGGTGCTCTTCACCGCGGTGACCACCGTGTTCACCGTGGCCCTCGGGCTGTTCACGGCGCAGCTGATGCACCGGGTCTCCCCGTGGGTGCGCGCCGTGATCGCCGGAGTGCTGGTCACCGTGTGGGCGATGCCCGCGATGGTCGCGGCGTCGATCTTCCGCTGGCTCTTCGACACCGACTACGGCGTCACCAACTGGGTGCTCTCCAAGCTGCCGGGGGTCGACTTGACCCACCACAACTGGTTCATCGACCCCTGGCAGGGTTTCACCGTCATCGTCGCCGTGGTGGTGTGGGGCTCGCTGCCGTTCGCCGCCATCACCCTGCGGGCCGCGCTGGCGCAGGTCCCGCCCGAACTGGAGGAGTCCGCGATCCTGGACGGCGCCCGGCCGTTCCAGGTCTTCCGGCACGTCACCCTCCCGGTGATCCGGCCGGTGCTGCTCATGGTCACCACGCTGAACGCCATCTGGAACTTCGGTGTCTTCAACCAGATCTGGCTGATGCGCGGCGGCCAGCCCGAGCGGGAGTACTACCTGCTGGGCGTCTACTCCTTCATCGAGTCCTTCGCGGTGAACCGGTACAGCACCGGTGCCGCGATCGCGCTCGTGACCGTCGTGCTGCTGCTCGCCGGATCGGTCGTCTACCTGCGTCAGATGCTCAGGACGGGAGAGCTCGAATGAGACGTCAGCGGTCACTCGGCCGCGATCTGCTCGGGCTGCTCGTCGCCGCGGTGATCGGCTTCCCCATTTACTGGATGCTGCTCACCGCGTTCCGGCCGGCCTCCGAGATCCTGAGCATGCCGCCGAAGTTCTGGCCGGGCCGTCCCTCCTGGGACAACTTCGCCCGAGCGCTGGGATCGGAGCTCTTCTGGGACAACGTGCGCTCCAGCGTCGTCATCGGCATCGGCACCGTCGTGGTGTCGCTGATCGTCGGCACGCTGGCCGCGTTCGCCCTCTCCCGCTTCCGCTTCACGGGCCGCAAGGCCTTCGTCGTGGTGATCCTCGTCGTCCAGATGGTGCCGCTGACGGCCCTCATCATCCCGCTGTACCTGCTGCTGAACGACGCCGGGCTGACCGACAGCCTCAGCGGGGTGATCCTCACCTATTTGGTGTTCACCCTGCCGTTCACGGTCTGGATGCTGCGCGGATTCATCGACGGGGTGCCCGTGGAGCTGGAGGAGGCGGCCATGGTCGACGGCTGCGGCCGCCTCGGCGCCTTCCGCCGGGTGGTGCTTCCCTTGCTCGCCCCCGGCATCGTCGCCACCTCGGTCTTCGCGCTCGTCCAGGCGTGGAACGAATACGTCCTTGTCTACATCCTGTTGTCCACTCCCGAGAAACAGACCGTCAGCATCTGGCTGGTCTCCTTCACGACCAGCCGCGGGACCGACTACGGCGGACTCATGGCGGGTGCCACACTCACCGCCCTGCCCGTGGTGGTCTTCTTCCTCGTCATCCAGCGCCGGATCGCCTCCGGCCTTGCCGCCGGAGCGATCAAGGGATGACCCTCACACCGCATTCCCGGCTCCCCCGGTCGCACCCCGTTCACGTCCACAGGAGGACTCCGTGACGCACGACCGCCTCGATCTCGTCTCCAAGCTGTACCAGCCATCCGGCTGGCCCCGCATCCTGCAAGCGGCAGAAGGGACCGCGTCGGACGCCCCGCTCGTCGTGGACCTCGATCCGACGACCTTCTGCGACCTGGCCTGCCCCGAGTGCATCAGCGGAAAGCTGCTCAACCAGGGCCGCTTCACCCCCGAGCGGCTGGCCGCGCTCGCGGAGGAACTGGTCTCCATGAACGTCCGGGCCGTGGTGCTCATCGGGGGCGGCGAACCGCTCGCCCACCGGGGCACCCGCCAGGTCCTGCGCATCCTCGGCGAGGCCGGCCTGGCCGTCGGGGTCGTCACCAACGGCACCATGATCGACAAGAACCTCGACGAACTCGCCTCCTACGCCTCCTGGGTCCGCGTCTCCATGGACGCCGGCACCGCCGAGACGTACGGCGTCTTCCGTCCCGACCGCAAGGGCCGCAGCGTCTTCGACAAGGTCGTCGCCAACATGCGGCTGCTCGCCGCGGCGAAGACCGGCGCCCTCGGCTACTCCTTCCTCGTCATGACCCGCCAGGAGAAGGACGGCCGGGTCGTCAGCAACCACACGGAGGTGCTGCGGGCGGCCGAGCTCGCCCACGACATCGGCTGCGACTACTTCGAGACCAAGGCGATGTTCGACGACGATCACCACGTCATCCAGGTCTCCCAGGACATCCTCGACTCGGTCGACGGCCAGCTCGCCGAGGCCGCCCGGCTGGAGAGCGACACCTTCCAGCTCATCAACTCGTCCACGCTCACCTCGCTGCGCCGGCACACCGGGCCGGTCCAGCCCAAGGAGTACCACCGCTGCCGGGTCGCCGAGCTGCGCACCCTGGTCACCCCGTCCGGGGTGTACATCTGCTCCTACCACCGGGGCAACCCGCTGGCCCGGATCGGCGACGCCGTCACCGACAGCCTGGCCGACATCTGGAAGACGTCGGACCGCGGCATCGTCGACCCGAGCCGGGACTGCCGCTTCCACTGCGCGCGGCACCGGTCCAACCTGGAACTGGAGCTGATAGCGGAAGGAACGGGCGCAGTCCCCCCGGGGGAGGACTACGACCCGTTCCTGTGACCGTCAGCCGGCGCTGACGCCGACCCGCACCTCCCCCGCCCGGGCACTCCGGCTCCCCGGAGCCGCCCGGGCGGGGATCACGCGCGCCCCGGGGAACGGGGCGCGCAGCGCGTCGGCCAGCCGCGCCACCACCCCGGGCAGGTCGGCCCCGGGACAGACGCCGACCAGTGAACCGCCGCCGCCGGCCCCGCTGAGCTTCAGCGGCAGGCCGGCGGCGCGCCGCGCCACCGTGCGCAGCTCCTCCAGCAGCGGTGTCGACATGCCCTGGAAGTCGCGCATCGCCACGTGCGCCCGGCTCATCGCCTCGCCCAGCGCCTCGTGGTCGCGCCCGCGCAGCGCCGCCCACGCCTCACCGGAGGCCCGGTCGGACTCGGCCCGGTAGGCCGCGAGCGCGGGATCACCGGCCGCGAGCTGCGCCCGGACCGTGCGGATGTGGTCGGCGGTGTTCTTCCGGGTTCCCGAGTCCACCACGACCACCCCCCAGTCGTCCGGGAAGTCCAGCCGCTCCCGGACGACCGGCAGACCGCGCTCCCGGCCGTCGATCAGCAGGGCGCCGGCCTCGGCGACGGCGAGGTGGTCCATACCGCCGCCGTTGAAGCGGGCGAACTCGAACTCGTACGCCCACTGGACGATCGAGGCGTCCGGCACCGGCACGCCGTCCGCGGTCGCCACCTTCGCGAACGCCCGGAACAGCGCCACGATCAGCGCCGTGGACGAGGACAGCCCGCTGGCGGAGGGCGCCTCGCTGGTGACGCGCACGGCCGGCGCAGGGCCGTGCACGCCGGGGAGCCGCTCGCCCAGGAACGTCCAGACCTGCGCGGACCAGTCGTCCTGCGCCTGCTGCCGCTCCTCCGATGGACCGTCGGGTATGACCTCGACCGTGGTCGGCAGGTCGATGGCGAGGCTGACCGAGCGGCCGTCGCCCAGCCAGTCCAGGTCCTCCCCCGACAGACACGCCCGGCACGGCACCGCGACCCGGATCGCTTGCTCTTCACTCACCTTGCCCGGAACCTCCCGTCCTTGAGGAACTCGCGGTACATCTCCAGCACGACCCGCGTGGGCGGGTGCAGCGGCGCCGGCGGGTCGTCGAGGGGCCGGAACTCCGCCCGGCGCACCTCGTCCGCCCCCGGGGCGAGCTCCCCCGACCAGCTCCGGGCCGCGAAGCACAGCGCGAAGCAGTGGTTGACGTCCCCGTTCGGGTAGGTCACGGTGTGCAGGGCCGGATCGGACAGCGAGCCGAAAGCCACCAGGTCCTCCCGGGCGACCCGCAGCCCGGTCTCCTCCGCCAGCTCCCGGACGGCGGCGTCGGCGAAGCCCCCGTCCTCCTCGCAGGCGCCCGCGGGAAGCTCCCACACGCCGTTGTCGACCCGCTGCTGGAACAGTCCCCGGCCCTGCCCGTCGATCACCAGGACCTGAGCGCCGGGTACCAACAGCCGTCTGCCGCCGACTTTCTGACGCAGCGACCAGACATAGGAACCGACATAGCCCATGCGCGCACCCCTCCTCCGACGCCCGCCCCCACGGCGGACGTGCACGGGGGCAAAGACTGTCACGCGCCGTCCTCGACGAGCCAGCGCGGCACCGCCTCGGGCGTGCGCTCCAACCACCGCACATAGCGGTCGACGCCCTCCGCGACGTCGATCCGGGACTGCCAGCGCAGCAGCTCCCGGCACCGCTCCGTGGAGGCGTACCCCCCGAGCGGGTCACCCTCGGGGCGCGGGGTGACGATCCGGCGCGCGTCCGGGAAGTACGGCATGAGCAGGTCCGCGATCTCCCGCACCGCGGTCGGACGCCCGGTGCCCACGTTCACGGTCTGGCCGGCCATCCCCTCCTCGACGAGCGCGAGCGCCGTCGCCTCGGCCACGTCCTGGACGTGGACCATGTCGCGCACCTGGACGCCGCCCCCGTTCAGGCGCATCGGGCGGCCGAGCTTGGCCTGCAGCGACAGCCAGGGAACCATCCACGAGTGGCTGCCCGGCTTCGGGATCTGCGGGTCCCCGTAGACGGAGAAGTACCGCACGATCGCGTACTCCGCCCCCGAGGACGCCCCGAGCATCAGCCGGGTCTGGTGCTCCGCCCACAACTTGCCGTTGGCGTACACCGACAGCGGGAAGAGCGCCTGGTCCTCGTGGAACATGTGCGGCCCGGGGTCGTCGGCGGGGCCGTCGCCGTAGACCGAGGCGGAGGAGACCAGCACCAGGCGGCGCACCCCCGTCCTGGCCACCTCCTCCAGGATGACCTGGGTGCCCTGCACATTGGCCCGGAACGCGATGTCCGGGTTCCTGGTGCAGGCGGCCACGTCCGCGTAGGCGGCGGCGTGGACCACGTAGTCGGCGTCCCGGAGCAGGTCGGCGACCAACTCGCGGTCACAGATGTCACCGACGACGAGGCGGGCGCCGGTCTTCTCCGTCCCGAAGATCGTGTGGACGTCCTCGGGGTAGGCGTCCATCCGGTCCAGGACCGACACTTCGGCCCCGACCCGGCACAGCAGGGAGGTGAGCCGGCTGCCGACCAGGCCCCCGCCTCCCGTCACGACGATGCGGGCGTCGCGAAGCTTCTCCAACCGGGCTTCGACGCTCTCACCGGCGTCGGCTCCGGACTCGTTCAACGGCGCGTGCGATCCAGCGGACATCAGGGGGTTCCCTCCGTTAAGACGGCGAACTCTCGAATACGCGCTCACAAACAGCCACATGCTTCCCACGGAAGGTGGCGTGCCAGCCCAGCATCCTTGGGACACCAACCGTGACGCCAGTGCGGTTTCGGCACTCTTGCCAGCTCCCGGCGCGATCCGTACTGTCCGGAATCGATAGCACCCGCAGCATCGGCGGGCTCCCTGAGTGCCATTAAGTCCCCTACGTCCCACCCGTGAAAGGGAACAAAAGTGACGAGCCATCAGCTCAGCGGAGTGGTGATGACCCACCCCAAGCGCCGGCCGGCCGCCGAGCATGTGGTCCAGACCTCTCCTCCGGGCGCGCTGCGCGTCGTCATGGACCCGGATCCGACCGGAACGCCCTCGGTACTGCGCACCGCGCTCGCCGCCTGGGAGGCCATCGAGGACGGCGCAACCCACCAACTCGTGATCCAAGACGACATGCTGTTGTCCGAATCGTTCTTCGAACGGGTCAACGACGCCGTCGCGGCGATGCCGGACGCGGCGCTGGCGCTGTTCGCCCTGTGGGACTCCCGCAACGGGGCCGCGATCCGCTTCGGCGCCATGGCCGGCGCCCGCTGGGTCGGCGCGGTCAACGAGTACTTCCCGTGCGTCGCGATCGTACTGCCGAGGGCCGTCGCCGAGGGCTTCGTTCGCTACGGCCGACAGCGCCTCGGCGCCTGGCCCGACGACATCCTGATGCACCGCTACCTGACCGACCACGGCGTCCCCCGCTATGTCTCCGTCCCCAACCTCGCCGAGCACCAGGACCACGGCTCGATCTCCGGCAACGCCTTCCGGGGCCCGCGCCGCTCGGTCTGCTTCCTGCCCGGCGACCGGCCCGGCGACGAGGGACACCGGCTGACCGGCCTGAGCGTCCTGCCGTTCTTCAAGTACGGCGTGGCACGCTGCGCGGTGCGGGTCGCCGGCCCGGGCCCCGAGCGCTGGCTGCACATGGACTGCGAGCAGTACCTGCGCGGCCTGGAGCTGCCCGGCGCGCTGCTCACCCCGCCCGGCCCGGAGTCGGACGCGCCCGACGTCCGGGGCACCTGGCTCACCGCGCTCGCCATGGGCCACGAGGCTGCCCGCCTCGGCCTGGCCCCCGACGGCTCCGGCCCGGCGGTGCGCCCCGAGGTCTACGCCGAGGCGATCGCCACCATCGGCCCGGGCGGCATCAGCAACACCAGTACCGAGGAACGGATCGCCGAACGCCGCGAGGCCCTGGAAGCCGTGGCACGACGCGCCCTGTCCGCCGGCCACGAGGCCGCCGACCGCCCGGCCCCCCGCCGCCCCCGGCGCCCCACCGGCCCCACCGTCCGCGGCGGCGCCTCACCGCTCGGCGAGCACCTCACCCGGCGCCTCGCCGACCTGGCCGGCCCGGACGCCCCCCTCGACGCCGTCCTCGACCTGACCGGCCTGCGCGAGGGCTCCCCGGCGCGGCGGTTGACCATCCACCTGCCCGACGACCCGCGCCCCTACACCCTCGCCGTCGGCGAGGTCTACGGCCCCGGCTGCTCCCGCGACACCCTCATCGGCCGCATGGTGTGGGACGCCCTGCGCAGCCTCCCCATGACCATCCCCGGCGCCCCCGAAACCGAGATCCACCCCCTCTACGTCGACGACCTCGCCGACGCCGTCCTCACCGTCCTCCACACCCGCC
Organism: Kitasatospora sp. NPDC097605; assembly: GCF_040302725.1. NCBI lineage: Bacteria > Bacillati > Actinomycetota > Actinomycetes > Kitasatosporales > Streptomycetaceae > Kitasatospora > Kitasatospora sp. NPDC097605. Next base: position 363,535 of record NZ_JBEOSF010000002.1, read on the forward strand.
CCACCGCCCACTCCCTCACCGCCGCCGACGAAAAACCCACCACCCTCGCCGAGTTGGCCGACACCATCCACGCCGCCGTCCGCCCCGTGCCGGTCCTGACCGGGCCCTCGGGGGCCGAACCCGCCGCCGCCTCACCGGACTTCACGGATGGCCTGCGCCCGCCCGGCTGGGCGTCCGCGACCGCACCGGCGAAGGGGCTGCACGCCTTCTCCCAGTGGCTGGCGTACGAGGGAACCCTGCTCACCGTCGTCTGACCCCGCCGGCCGGCCCCGCGTCCCTCCGCGCGGGGCCGGTCCTCCGGGTCCGTTCCCCCTGCGCGGTTCGGGGGCGGATGGCGACGGCCCCGTAGCAGGAGGCTCATCGTCCAGAGCGCCCGTTCCGGCAGAGCATGCACGAAGAAGGCCGGCTCCCGCGCCGGGGCTAGGCTTCCCGGCGGAGCGCTCGAACCGGCCCGGGTCCGTTCCGGGGCCGCCGCTCGCCCTCCCTCCGTGCGGCAAGGGCCACGACACAGACCTCGGGAGCGAACACGGCATGATCTACGAGCTGCGCGAATACACCGCGGTCCCCGGCCGGATGCCCGACCTGATCCGCAGGTTCAACGAGCACGCGCTGAAGGGGCTGGCCAGGCACGGGATGGAGGTCGTCTTCATCTCGCTGACCGAGTTCGGTACCAACACCATGAACGAGATCGTCTACGTCCTGAGGTTCGACTCCTACGACGAGCTCGAACGCAAGTGGAACGCCCTGCTCGCCGATCCGGAATGGATCGAGGCCAAGCGGCTCAGCGAGGTGAACGGTCCCCTCGTCGCCTCGCTGGGGCGCCGGATCCTCACCGGCAATCCGTTCACCCAGGGCCGGCCGTGAACATCCTCGCCGACACCACCGCGCGCGAACCCAAGGAGAGACGCATGACCGAGTTGAAGGTGCTCAACGGAAGCGTCGGTCAGAGCGCCATATTCATCGCCTGCTCCCGGCGGATGGAAAGCCGCCGCCCCGACGCGCTGTTCCAGGACCCTTTCGCCGAGGCGATTCTGGAGATCCTGGCCGACGATCCCACCCTCGCCAGGATCGCCGCGGCGATCGGCCGGAGTATGGACAGCGACGAGAAGTTCACCACCGACTACTTCGCCGTCCGCACCCGGTTCCTGGACGACGGCATCCGGGCCGCGCTGAGCGGCGGGGTCCGGCAGGTCGTCTCCCTCGGCGCCGGGTTCGACGGCCGCACGCTGCGGCTGGCCTGCCCGGAGGGCACCGACTGGTACGAGGTCGACCTGCCCGAGGTGGTCGAGCCGAAGTCGGCGCTGGTCGCACGGTCCGGCCTCACCCCGACCTGCACGCGCCACGACGTCGTCGCGGACCTGTCCGGCGACTGGGTGCCCGCGCTCCTCGCCGCGGGCTTCGACCCGGACAGGCCCACGGTCTGGCTCCTCGAAGGGCTGGTGTTCTATCTGGCCGAGAGCGCCGTGGAGAAGCTCGTGACGGCGATGACCGCCCTGTCCGCGCCGGGAAGCGCGCTCCTGCTGGAGCATCTGGCGGTCAGGATGCTCGGCGAGGCGGGCCGGGAACTGCGCGAGCTGAACCGCACCTACGGCATCGAGTGGCTGTCCGCGCACGACCAACTCGCCCCGTGGCTGGCCGGCCACGGCTGGGACGCCGAGGTCTTCGCCCACGACGACCGGCGGATCGGGCACGGCCGCGCGGTGGCGGAGAGCCCGGCGATGTGGCTGGCCACCGGCGTGCTGGCCGCCTCCTCCGGGCCCGCCGGCGCACCCGCCGCACCCGCCGCACCCACGACGCCCACGACGCCCTGACGTCGGCTCGGCCCGGGACCACGGGAGGCGGGGGCCGGTTCGGCAGGACACCGGGCCGTCCCCCGTCACCCCATACACCACCGCGATGAACTCCTCCCACGGTTCGTCAGGAAGCCGTCCTCTGCGGTAGATCAACTCACACCACGGGCCGTCCTCCAGTACGGTGTCCTCGGTCGGAGCAGAGAAGGAGCCTGCGCGTGACGACGAAGGAAGAAGGCTTTGATCGCCTGATCGAGCCGTTCCGGCCGGAGCTGCTGGCGTACTGCTACCGCATGCTCGGCACCGTGCACGACGCCGAGGACCTGGTCCAGGACACGTACCTGAGGGCGTGGCGGGCGCGGGAGCAGTACGACGATTCCCTCAGCTCGGTGCGCACCTGGCTCTACCGGATCGCGACGAACGCCTGCCTGACCGCCCTGAAGGCGCACGGCCGGCGGCCGCTGCCGTCGGGACTGGTGGCGGAGTCGGAGCCGCTGGCCCCGCTCGTCCTGGGGGACGACGTGCCGTGGCTCCAGCCCCTGCCGGACGCGCTGCTGAAGACGGCGGATCCGGCCGGGGCCGTGATCGACCGCAGCAGCCTGCGCCTGGCGTTCGCCGCCGCCCTGCAGCACCTGTCGGCGCGGCAGCGCGGTGCGCTGATCCTGCGGGACGTGCTCGGCTTCTCCGCTTCCGAGGCGGCGGAGATCCTCGGCAGCACCGTCGTGTCGGTGAACAGTTCCCTGCAGCGGGCGCGGACCAGGCTGAAGGAGGTCGGGATCCGGGACGAGGGCCTCAGCGAGCCGCCCGAGCTGGAGCAGCGGGCCTGGATCGAGCGCTACATGAAGGCCTTCGACAACGCCGACGTCGAGAGCCTCAAGCGGCTGCTCACCGAGGACGTGCTCATGGAGATGCCGCCGATGCTCAACTGGTTCTCCGGCCGCCACAACTACGGCCTGTTCATGGAGTGGGTCTTCGACAAGGCCGGGACGGACTGGCGGTTCAGGACCGTGGCCGCCAACGGCCAGCCGGGGTTCGCCGCCTACTGCCGTGATGGGGACGGCTACCGGCTGCACACGCTCCAGGTCTTCACCGTCACCGCCGCCGGCATCAGCCGGACGTCGGTGTTCCAGACGGCCGAGGTCTTCGCGCCCTTCGGCCTGCCGGCCGCGCTCGACGCGCGGGGCCTGCCCGTCACGGCGTCCTGAGCCCGGATCCACCGGTCCGGCACCGCCCGGCACCGCCCGGATCCGGGCCCCGGCCCGGCCGCCGGACCGGTACCGAAGTTTTTTCCGCGGGCGCGATGAGTTCCGGCCCCGCCGTCGGTATGTATTCACGAGTTCGCCGGAACGTCCGGGCGAACCGATCGCAAGGGAGATTCCAATGTCGGACATTCGTGCGGATGACGTCGCCGCCATCGAGGCCGTTCTCGCCGACTCGTACAAGGCGTGGGAGGCCGGCGACGCCGACCGCATGGTCGCCAACTACACGGAGGACGCGACCGCCATCATGACCGGCTCGTACCGCGACAGCCGTGACGTGATCCGCGAGAACATGGCCCTCGCGTTCGCGGGGCCGCTCAAGGGCAGCTCGACCTCCAACAAGCAGATCAGCCTGCGCTTCCTGGGCCAGGACGCCGCGATCCTCGTCAGCGAGTCCGCCATCCTGTTCGGCGGCCAGACCGAGGCTCCGGAGGAGGGCAAGGTGACGGCGACCTGGGTGCTGGAGAAGCGCGACGGCCAGTGGCTGATCGCCGCCTACCACAACAGCCCGAAGCTGGCGCCCGCGCAGTAGGCCCCTCTCGCTGACCGGCAGTCACCACGTGTAGCGGCGCGGGGCTCCGGCATCGCCACCCGCGATGCCGGAGCCCCGCCGTCCGCCACCGGCCCGCGGGGGCCGGGTCGGTCACAGGGCCCGGAGCTCGCGCCGGTAGTGAAGGGCCGCCGGCGGGTGCTCCCACACCCCCGGGTCGCCTTCGACCACGACGGGGATCGCCTGGATCATCGGTGCGGCAATGGCGTAGAAACCCGGTGTGGTGGGGTCGTCGGCGTAGTGGAGCCGGTTGTCCCGCGTCGAGGCGCTGGCGACCACCGTCGTGCGCAGCGAGGGGCGCCCCTCGATCTCGATGTACCAGCAGGTGTCCGCGGTCACCTCGGCGGGCTTGAGGTCCTCCCCGCAGTAGAAGATGCCCTCCGAGCGGTAGAACTCCTTGCCGCCGCTGATCCCGGACATCCGGATCACCCGGCCGCCGAGCGTCCCCGCGCGGATGGACGGCCCGTTGGACCGCTCGATGTCCGCGGGAGCGACCAGCTTCAGGCTGCTCGTCTCCACGGAGTCCAGGACCACTCCCATGTGCCGGGCGACGTTGCGGATGGACACCGAGTGGTAGCGCTCCAGCCCGGTCATCAGGAACTCCTCGCCCAGGGCGGCCTGATCGAGGGGCTTGCCGAAGCCGAACTGGTCGAACAGGCCGCTGCCCACGAAGTCGGAGCGCCAGATCTCCTTCATCGTGATGTGTTCCACCTCGCTGCACAACCCGGACAGCGTCGTGACCAGCCGCTCGCCGATGAAGTCGCCGTTCACGCCGGTGGCGTACAGCGTCGCCCCACCGGCCTTGGCCAGCTGCTCGAAGCGCTCCAGCGCGCCGTCGTCCCGGTAGCGCAGGCCCTCGTAGGCGAGGGAGGTGACGACGTTGATCCCGGCCTGCAGGAGCGACAGGATGTCCTCGTCGGTCCGCTTCCAGTCAACGGGGTCCAGCGGCGCGTACAGCACCACGTCGGGGCGCGCGGCGACGAGCGCCGCCGGGTCCGCGGCGACCTCCACCCCCAGCGGGCCCATCCCGAGCACCTCGCCCACGTCCCGGCCCACCTTCTCCGCCCGGTACCCCAGGGCACCGACGAGTTCGAGCGAGTCGAGCCTGACGACCTCCCTGATCGCGGCTCCTCCGACCTGGCCGATCCCCCAGACCGCTACCCGATACGGCTCACGCATTTCGTCCTCCACCCACGAATGGTCCGATGACAGCCGGGACAGTGCGACTGTTCCACCGAACCGGCTCGCCGGAGTTCTCCGGGCTTGCCCTGTCGGCGACGGCCCGGCTCCCCCGGGCGACAGGGCAACCACGAAGATGGGGGCCGCGTCGCGCCGTCCTACCGTCGGAACCGCCCAGGCTTTCCCACCTTCACCACCCAGGAGCAGACGTGACGACCCTCGGGGCACCGCAGCATGACGAACTCGTCGGCCGGGCGACGGAACTGGTCCCGCTGATCCGCAAGCACGCCGCATGGCAGGAGGAGCACCGCGTCCTGCACGACGACGTGCTCCGGGCGGTGGTCGACGCCGGCCTGCTGCGGATGCGGGTCCCGCACCGCTACGGCGGCTACGAGTCGGACGCCCGCACCGTGTGCGCCGTGATCTCCGAACTCTCCCGCGGCGACGGCTCGCTCGGCTGGACCTCGGCCACGATGGCCATCGGCACCTGGCAGACGGGGCTGTTCCCGGACGAGGTGCAGGACGAGGTCTTCGCCGACCCGGACGTCCGGCTCGGCGGCAGCATCAGCCCGGGCGGCGTCGCCGTCCCGACCGAGGGCGGAGTGATCCTCAACGGCAGGTGGCCGTTCTGCACCGGTGTCACGCAGAGCCAGTGGTTCGTCCACTCCGCCCTGCTGGCCGCCGGGGACGGCGAGCGCGTCCCGGTCATCATCCTCGTCCCGGTGTCCGAGCTGGAGATCGTCGACGACTGGTTCACCTCGGGCCTGCGCGGCACGGGCAGCGTGACGACCGTCGTGAAGGACCTGTTCGTCCCCGAGGCGCGCGTCCTGCCGATGACCCCGGTGATCCGCGAGGGCCGGCACCGCTCACTGAAGAACGCCGACTCCCCGGTGTGGAAGTCCCTGTTCTCCCCGATCGCCTCCGCCGGCGTCAGCGCCGTCCCGCTGGGCATGGTCCAGGCCGCGCGCGAGGTCTTCTTCGAGCGGCTGCCCACCCGGAAGATCACCTACACCGACTACAAGCGCCAGATCGACGCCCCGCTCACCCACCTGCAGGTGGCGGAGGCTGCCGTGAAGATCGACGAGGCCGAGTTCCACGTGCGCCGTGCGACCGAGCGCCTGGACGGCAAGGCCTCGACCGGCGAGGGCTGGACCCTGGTGGAGCGGGGCCTGGCGCGCATGGACATGGGCGCGACGTGCATGCGCGCCAAGGAGGCGATGGACATCCTCAGGACCGCCAGCGGCGGCTCCTCCGTCTACTCCGACGTGCCGATCCAGCGCATCGACCGGGACATCCAGACCATCTGCCTGCACGGGGTCCTGCACCCGAACACCAACCTCGAACTCTACGGCCGCATCCTGTGCGGGCTGGAGCCCAACTCGCACCTGATCTAGCGCCTCGCCGTGACTCCGGACGTACGAAAGGTCTTCCCATGACGGGCGAGCGCCGCTCCCTGACGTTCTTCGAGTCCCTGTTCCACTCCCGGCGCGTCGGTCCCGTCGTGGCGAGCGTCCGCCTGGCGGGCCGGGTGGACGTCCCGGTCATGGACCGGGCCGCCCGGCTGCTGCAGCGCGACTACCCGCTGCTGCGCTGCTCCCTGCTCCGGACCGGTGACGACGTCGCCCTGGTGCTGTCCGACGAGGCGCCGGGGCTGGCCGTCGCCGCGCCGGACGGCAACTCCCTGGCCGACGAGCTGAACGTGCCCCTCCCCGGGGACCGTCCGCTCAGCCGGATCTCGCTGTCCCGGACCGCGGATTCGGCGGTGCTCAGTCTCGCCGGCGACCACGCCGGCACCGACGGCCGGCTGAACACCCTCCTGCTGCGCCGGCTGCTCGGCTACTACACCGACCTGTCGCGCGGCGTGGAACCGGCGCCGAGCGGCAGGTCCGCGTTCGAAGGGTCGCTGGAGGAAGCACTGCTCGCGGCGTACGCACCGGGCCCGGTGCGGCTTCCGGCCGAGAGCGCTCCGCCGCTGACGCTGGCCGGCGAGCCCGGCGAACCGGGCCCGCAGCGGGTGCACGGCCTCGGCTACGGGCGGGACACGACGGCGGCGCTGGTCGCCGCCGCCCGCAAGGGCGGGATCTCCCTCACCGGCCTGCTGGCCGGAGCCCTGGCCTGCGCGGTGCGCGCCCGGTTCCCCGGTGCCGGGCCGATGCCGGTCGCGGCGGCCTTCGCCGTCGACCTGCGCCCGCGCGTCACTCCCCCGATCGCTCCGGACGCCCCGTACTGCTGTGTGGCGCGGCTGGTGTCCGCCACCGACGTCGGCGCCGGTGACCGGCCCGTCGAGGTGGGCCGTCGCATCGGCAGGGGACTGAAGGCGCTCCTGGAACAGGAGGAGATCCAGCACCGGCTGGTGGCCCAGCGGCTGGCCGGCACGCCCACGCCGCTCCCGCCGATGTCCTTCATGGTGTCGAACATCGGCGTCATCGAGGACTTTCCCGTGCCCGACGGCCTGCGGATCACGGACAGCCGCTGGGCCGGCACGTCCCGCGGTCCGGTTCCCTCGCTCTACGGATCGACGGTGGACGGCAGGCTCACCCTCGACCTGGTCCACGACACGGCGTTCCACAGCGCCGAGGTGATCGGCGATGTCATCGGCCACTTCGAGGCCTCCCTGATGTCGGCGGCCTCGGACGCCGGCGCCGAAACCACCTGACGGCGTCCTCGCGAACGGAGTTCCTGTGAACAGCGGTTTGAAGACCAGGCCCGGCCTGGCGATCCAGGCCGGGACGGTGCCCCTGGCGGTCCGGACGGCGGTCGAGGCCGAACGGCGCGGGCTGCCGTCGTTCCACACGAGTGAGTTCTACGACCGCTCGGCGGTCGTGACGCTCGCCGCCGTGGCCGGGGCCACCTCCCGGATCCGAATCGGGTCGGCCGTGGCCTGGGCCCTGGCCCGCACGCCGGTGACCCTCGCCACCGAGTTCCGGTCGCTCGCGGAACTCGCTCCGGGCCGGGTGCAGTTGGGTCTGGGCACCGGCAACCCGCAGGTGATCGCGGACTGGCACGGCCTCGACGAGCCCCGCCCCGCCGCCCGGCTGCGCGAACTGGTACCGCTGGTCCGCAGGATCTGGGAGGTCGGAACGACCGCGGTCGACCACGACGGCGCGTTCTACCGCTGCCGCATCCCGGTCGACCCCCTGCTCCAGCCCTGGCCCGAGCCGGCGGACCCGGCGGCCGGCGACAGCCGTCCCCGGATCCTGGTGGCGGGCGGCCGTCTGCCGATGATCCGCACCGCGGGCACGGTCGGTGACGGCCTCCTGGGCCAGCCCATCTTCAGCCCGGCCTTCGTCGAGGAGGTGGTCCGCCCCGCGCTCGCCGACGCCGCGGACCGGGCCGGCCGGGAAGCCCCGGTGCCGATCACCGGGATGATCACCTGCGCCGTGAGCGAGAACGCCGAGCGGGCGCGGACCCTCGCCGCGGTGCAGATCGGCGTGTTCGCGATCCTGCCCTCGGCGGCGCCGCTGATCTCCTTCCACGGCTTCGGGTCCGAACTCGCCGCGATCCGCGAGGCGTTCGCACGGCGCGACATCCCGGGCGTGGCGGCCGCCGTCTCCGACCGGATGCTCGACACGCTCACCGTCCACGGCACGCCCGCGGAGGCCAGGGAGCGGTTCGCGGCCGTCTTCGACGGCGTCTACGACGAGGCCCTGATGTTCACCGCCGGCAAGGGCATGCCGGAGGGCGGCTTCGAGGAGAGTCTGCTGGGCGTCTGCGAGGCGTTCGGGGACTGACCCGGCGCTCGGCTTCGCTGTCCCCGGGGCGGCGGACGTCCCCGGCACCGCGGTGGTGCCGGGGACGTCCGCCGCCTTCGGCCTGCCGGCCGGGCCGTCCGAGAGAGCACGCTGGGAGGAGTCGGCTCCCGGCGGCCCGCCCGACACTGGTGTCCACTCCCGGATACCCGCCCCGTCAGCGGTGGCGCGCGGCTCGGACCGGATCGAAGGAGCGAACCCCATGAACGACCGTCTGAAGCGGAACCGGCTCCCGGAGTCCGCACCCACCCCCGAGCAGAGCGAGTGGCTCGGCCGGGTCGACCGGATCGCCCCGGTCGTCGAGGCGCACCGGGACGCGGCGGAGCGCGACCGGCAGATGCCGCGGGAGGTCTACGCGGCCCTGCGTGACGCCGGCTTCACCCGGATGTGGGTCTCCCGCGCCTTCGGGGGCGAGCAGGTCTCGCTGACGGCCGGCATGTACGCGCTGGAGGCGCTGGCCCGGCTCGACGCCTCGGTGTCCTGGCAGATCGGCGTCCAGGGTGCCATCGGCCGGCTGTCCGACTACCTGCCGGAGGAGACCTCCCGGGAACTGTTCCTGGACTGCGCGGGCTTCGCGGTCGGCGGGGTCAAGCCGTCCGGCCTGGCCGAACCGGTGGACGGCGGCTGGCTGCTGCGCGGCGAGTGGGCGATGGGTTCCGGCTCGGCGCACGCCGACTGGCTGGTCTGCACGGCGCTGGTCTGCGAGGACTGGCAGCCCGTGCAGACCCCGGCCGGCCCGGACATCGTGATGCTGTTCGTGCCCGCCTCCGAGGTCCGGTTCGAGGACACCTGGTACTCCGTCGGCCTGCGCGGCACCGGCAGCAACCACTTCCGGGTCGAGGAGCGGTTCGTCGCCGACGCGTACGCCGTCCGCAAGGGCCGCATGGTGCAGGCACCGCCGGAGCGGGACTCCCGGGCCTACCCCGTCGGGTACTTCGACTTCGGACCGTTCTCCACCGCGCCGGTCGCGCTCGGAGTGGCACAGGACGCGCTGGACGCGTTCTGGACCACGGCGCACGCCAAGACGCCGGCCAGCGGCACCCTGAAGCTGGCCGCCAACCACGTCGTCCAGGAGCGGTTCGGGCGCGCCGAGGCGGCGCTGTACTCGGCGCGGCTGCTGCTGTTCGAGGCGGCCCGGCAGGTCGAGGAGTCCGGTACGGCCGGCGCCGACCTCAGCGCGCTGGTGCGGCTGGCCTCCGCCACCGTCGGCGAGGCCGCGACGGCCGCGGTGGACACCGTGTTCACGCTGGCCGGGACGTCCTCGCTGTACGCCTCCAGCCGGCTGGAGCGGGCCTTCCGCGACGTCAACGCGGTGGCCAAGCACATCGCGCTCTCCTACTCGCACTTCGAGACGGTCGGCGCCTACCTGCTCAGCGAGGAACCGCTGGTGATGCGCCGGTAGGGCGCCTCCGTTCCGCGACCCCGGCCCGCCGAACGGCCGGGGTCGCGGCATTCGGGTCCGCAGGAGGGCCGCAGGAGGGCCGAGGGAGGGCTCTCCGCGCGGCCGGACCCGGAAACGCCGCGAGCCGTACCGGGCCGCCTGGGCGGTCCGGTACGGCTCGCGGCGGGGCGGGGCGTCAGGCCTTGCGTGCCAGCCCGCACCACATCGGCATCGGCCGCGGGCCGGACTCGCCGGGCTCGGGCCTCCAGTCGGGCAGTTCGGCCACGCCGGGCTCGACCGGCTCCAGGCCGGCGAAGTACAGGTCGGCGGCCTCCTGCCTGGTCCGGCGCACCACCGACTCGCCCCACTGCTGGTTGAGCAGTTCGAAGGCCTCGTCCATCGCGGCGTCCTCGCCGACCCGGGCGAACTGGGAGAACGCGACGTGGCTGCCCGCGGGGACGGCGTCCACGATGCGCTTCATCAGCTCGGCGGGGCCCTGGTCGTCGGGGAAGAAGTGCAGGATGCCGAAGAGGATCACGCCGATCGGCCGGTCGAAGTCCAGCACGGTCCGCGCCTCGTCGAGGATCCGGTCGACGTCCTTCATGTCGGCGTGCAGGTAGCGGACCTCGTCCTCGGGCAGGTCGGCCAGCAGGTGACGGGCGTGCGCCACCACCACCGGGTCCTTGTCCACGTACACGGTGCGGGCGTCGGGCGTGACGCTCCGCGCCACCTCGTGGGTGTTCTCCATGGTGGGCAGGCCGGTGCCGATGTCGAGGAACTGCCGGATGCCCGCCTCGGCGGCCAGGTGGCGCACGATCCGGACCAGCGCGCCGCGCGCCGCCCGGATGTCCACCGCGACGTCGCCGCCCGGCCAGGAGGCGAACGCGTACTCGGCCGCGGCCCGGTCGGCCGCGAAGTTCGCGGTGCCGCCGAGCATCAGGTCGAACACCCGGGAGACGTGCGGGACCTCGGGATCGACGCCCGGGATGTTCCCGGCGGCCGCGTTTTCCACTGTCATCGACGTTCCTTTCCGAAATGCCGCGCCGGAGCGGCACGGATGCTTTTTCCGGTGACGAGAGAATCGTCCCAGCAGGGGCCGCGCCGGCATTACTCCGAGAATGCCCGGCGCGTTTTCCGACGGGATTTCAGACGGCCCGCAGCGCCTCGGCGATCCGCTCGCCGATCAGTACGGTGGTCAGCGCGGTGTTGGCGCACACCATCGACGGCATGACCGAGGCGTCGGCCACGTGCAGGCCGCTCACGCCGCGGACGGCGCCGAACTGGTCCACCACCGCGTCCGGGTCGTCGGCCGGGCCCATCCGCAGGGTGCCGGCCGGGTTGAAGGCGGTGTCGACGGTGGTCTCGACGTACTCGCGCAGCAGTTCGTCGTCGCCGACGGTCCTCTCGTCCAGCGCGACCACCCGCTCGGCGTGCGCGCCGATCCCGGCCGAGTTCGCCAGCTGCCAGCAGGTGCGCACCGCCTCGGCGAACAGGCCGAGGTCGCGCCGGTCGGTGAGGTAGCCGAGGTCGATGTGCGGCGCGGTGCGCGGGTCGGCGGAGGCGAGGGTGACCCGGCCCCGGGAGTGCGGGCGGCGGACGACCGCCATGATGCCGAACACCCCGTCGGCGCCGGCGGCGGCGCGCAGCTGGGGGAAGTGGTGGGCCAGGTCGAAGTGGTTGACCATCGCGTAGTACATGTCGTTGAAGCGCTCCGTGCCGCCGACCGGGGCCGGGGCGGTGCTGCGCAGCACGATCTGGCCGGTGGAGGCGCTCTCGTCCGCCGCACCGGGCCGGGGGGTCAGGAAGACCCCGATCCGCGGCTGGTCGACCAGGCCTTCCCCGACGCCCGGCAGATCGGCCCGCAGGGGGATGCCCAGCTCGGCCAGGTGCCCGGCGGGGCCGGCGCCGGAGCGCAGCAGGATCGCGGGCGAGCCGACCGCCCCCGCCGCGAGCACGGTCCGGCGCGCCGTCAGGACGCGCTCGGTGCCGCCCTCCAGGATCCGCACGCCGCGGGCGACGCCGTCCTCGATCAGCACCCGGTCGACCAGGGCGCCGGGGACGACGGTCAGGTTCGGGCGGCCGGCGGCGGGCCACAGGTAGGCCATGGCGGTGGAGACCCGCTCGCGGGCGTCGCGGCGGTTGGACGGGATGGGGCCCACGCCGGTGGACAGCGGATGGTTGTGGTCGGCGGCGTACGGGTGGCCCGCCTCCAGACAGCCCTCCAGGAACAGGCGCTGCACGGTGGTGAGTTCCTCGGGACGCCAGCGCCGGACCGGGATCGGGCCGCCGGTGCCGTGGTGCGGGTCGGTGCCGAAGTCGAGGTCGTCCTCGATGGCGCGCAGCCGGGGCAGCGCCTCGTCCCAGCTCCACGCCGGGTTGCCGAGGGCGGCCCACTCGTCGAGGTCGGCGGGGGTGGGGCGGATCATCACCGTGTTGCCGACGGCGGAGGAGCCGCCGGTGACCTTGCCCAGCGGGAAGGCGGTGCGGCGGTCCGCGGTGAGCCGCGCGGACAGGCCCCAGCCGTGCCGGGCCAGCGGCATCGCGTTGCCGTTCAGCAGGTCGCCGGGGGTCTGCTCGCGGGTGGCGTAGTGCGGGCCGGCCTCGACGAGGGCCACCCGCCGGGTGCCGTCCTCGCTGAGCCGGGCCGCGACGACCGCTCCCGCGGTGCCCGCGCCCACCACGATGTCGTCGAAGTGATCCGAGCTGATCATGACATTGCTCCCCCGTCGGTGCCAGAATTCCCCGCACCGTATCTCCGGGAGCCCCGCGCGGGCTTCTCGCCCATTGCCCCGCGACGGTGCCCGGAATTCGGGAACGGGCGCATTTACCGCGCTGCGGGAATCGGCTCGTCCGGGCGGCCGGAAAAGGCATTCTCGGAGAAGCGGGGGCGGCGGCTCAGGGGCGACGCTCGGCACGGGAGGTGGGTACCGGTGGGGATGACGGTGCTCGGCGGCGGAATGCGGCGGTGGGGCCGGCGGTCCTGCCGCCGGGCACCGTGACCGCGTCGCGCGTCAGCAGCCGGCCGTCGGCCTCGGGAGCCGGCGCGTCGCGCGGCACGAAGGCGGCCTCGCCGCCCTGCCGTCCGCCGCCGAAGGCGCTCACCGCGGACGTCTGCTGCGAGGCCCAGGTGTGCGGCATGATCCTCGGAGCCGGCGACGACCCGGAGCGCGCCCGGCAGTCGGTGGCCCGGGCGGCGGGCCCGGCCGGCCCGAGCCCGCGCGGCGCACACCCGTACGACGAGCCGCCCGCGCGACGGAACGGCGGCGGGCCCGGCCCCGAGGGACCGGACCCGCCGCCGCCGGCGCAAGCGGTGCGTGCCAGGACGCGCCTCATCAGCCGTGCCAGGACGCGCCTCAGCCGTTCCAGGGCGCCGTCGGCCACCAGATGTAGCCGAGCCTGCCGAGCAGCCGGACGTCCCAGTAGATCACCGTGAACGCGCCCGCCACCAGGAACGCGGAGGCGGTCAGCGTCGCCGCCCGGCCCGGCTTGGTGGCCAGCCAGCGCTGCACGGGCGCGCCGAGGGCGAAGGACAGCAGCAGGAACAGCAGCGCCATCACCAGGATGTTGCCGATCGACTGCAGCGAGAACGCCACCGCCCCGTACAGCGGGTTGTGCTCCACCGCCGCATGCCGGAACAGGTTGCGGAACAGCGGGTAGGGGCGGCCGATCAGGAAGCCGCCGACCAGCGCGCCGACCAGCACCAGCGGGGCGTTCGGGAACCGGGCGGCCACCCGCTCCAGCGGGTCGGGCAGCACCCCGGCCGCGGCCAGTCCGATCACCAGCATCACCAGGCCGACCAGCCCGTACACGATCATCGCCTGGAGCATCCGCGGCGAGATCGACCCGTGCACCGGCGCGGTCGAGAACTGCGGCATGCGGGTGCCGAACAGGCCGACCAGCACCCCGTAGCCGGCCGAGACCGGCAGCATGCCGACCGTCAGCCAGCCCAGCGGACGCAGCGCGTGCACCAGTCGCTGGCGCCGGGTCAGGCTCATCTGCCCGACCAGCGGACCGACCGCGCCGAACACCGCCACGTTGCAGGCCGTGAACGAGCCGGCCAGACCGGAGACGAAGGCGAACAGCACGCCGGCGGAGATGCCGCCCAGCGGCGTGTTCCTGGCGTCGTGACCGAGCAGCTCGCTGGCGGCGCTGAAGCCGATCTTGTCGTCGACCAGCTCCGAGGACCAGGCGTAGGCGAGCAGCAGCCCGCCGAGCAGGCCCAGCAGGACGACCAGCGCGCGGCGCCGCGGGAACAGGCCGTTGACGAACAGCGAGGTGGCGCGCGGGGGCGCCTTCACCGTCCGGCCCGTGATGGTTTCGGTCACGTGGGGTCTCCTCAGCTCACTGGCCGGGCCGGCCCTGACGAGGCGTCAGACACCGGTGTGCGGGGGGCGTCACAGAGTGTCGGGCATCGACCCGGCCGGATGACTACTCCCGTGTTGCCCGGCATCGGCACGGTGGGAGAAGCACAGCGCCCCCGGGGTCCGAAGCATGTGGCCGGAGAGCGGCGGCCCTCCGGGTGCGCGGAGGGACGAAGGACGCTCGGACCATGCCGCGCTCGGCAGGCTCGGCCGGCCGGAACTCCCGGGCGGCCGTGGTCGCCGCGAGCGACTTCCCGAACCAGCCCGCCTGCTCGCTCCACGACGCGGGCGCACGGTGAACGGGCGGGACCGCTGCTGCTCAGCGGTCCCGCCCGTTCACCGTGTCCGTACCGCGCGCTCAGCGGCCGACGAGCGGCTCCACCTCGGCCACGGGCGGCGTGAACGGGCCCCAGGCGAACGCCTCCGCCCACGTCCCGGCCGACTCGCCGGACCACTCCAGACCCTCGATCTGCGCCCGGGTGCGGCGCCCGGTCAGCGAGCGGAACACGTCCACCGCCGCCCCGCTGACGGTCGCCGCGGGGGTGCCCTCACCCACCACCCAGGCCCTCCCGGGGGTCTCGATCCGCAGCGCCGGCAGCCCGCCGCCGTGCACCGCCAGACCGAAGCCCATGGTGGACAGGTCCAGCGCGCCGTCGAACGCGGGGTGGGCGGCCGGCTCGGCGGGCGCGTCCAGCATCAGCCGCAGGTCGACTTCGTGCGAGAACACGTCGAGCAGCAGGATCCGCCGGCGCAGCTCCGGGCTGCGGTCCAGGGCCGCGGGCAGCTCGCCGTCCAGCCCCTCCCAGCGCTCCAGCAGCCCGGCCACCGGGACGTCCGCCAGCGGACCCAGGTCGATCTGGTTGTCCTCCAGGGCGACGAACGACTCGCAGATGTGCACCAGGTGCCCGATCAGGTCCCGCACGCTCCAGTCCGGACACGCGGGCACGCCGACGGCGTCCGGGTCCGGCAGCGCGGCCACCAGGCCGGCTATCGCCTCCCTGGTGCGCCGGTAGACCGCGTACTGCTCGGCCGGGTCGTGCTGAGTCTGTGACGCTGTCACGGTCGTCTCCTCCGGTTCCGGGGCGCCTCTCGGGCGCCGCCGTGGTGTGATCCGTTCACTCGTCGCGCCTGCCTGACGTGTCGCCGGCAAAGCGGAACGGTACAGCCAGTGAACGGCCTCGGCCATGGCCTCCTCGACCGGCCGGGAATCGGGAGCGCCGACCGTGGCGGCCGCCGCGGCGGGCACGGCGTGGACGCAGGCGCAGGGCGCGGCCGGTGGCCGTCCGCAGAGCCGCCAGGTGGTCGGCGGTGCCGAGGTAGTGGTTGGGGGAAAAGATCCGGTGCGGGGCGTCCGGCGCCGGATTTCCGCCGCGCGGGGCAGATTTTCGACAATCGGGCCACACCGCGATCCAGAAGGTGCGAGAGTCACGCGTTGGCAAAACGATGTGTCTGTACCAAAACCCGGCCGAGTCACCCGGCCGGTTCCGACGGAAAAGGGAGAAGCATGCCGGATGAGGGAGCCGCCGGGCCGTTGAGCCTTGCGGCGCTCACCCCACGTGGACAGGGGCACGCCGTCTGCGCCGCGCCGGGGGGACCGGCCCGCGATCCCGCGAGGATCCGGGCGTCACCGGTCCGGATATGGCATGCGACATACCGACGAGCCCAGGGTAGGGAGATCCGGATGGCCATCGCTGCGGCGATAGAGCGAAGCATAGACGCCATGTGGCGGAATCACGCGGATCCGATTTCCCTCGAGCAGCTTGCCGATATTGCTTCCTACAGCAAATTCCACTACTGCCGGATGTTCAATGAACTGACCGGGACATCACCTGGCCGCTTCCTCACCGCGATCCGGATCTTCATGGCCAAGCGGCACTTACTGGAGACCCCGGACAGCGTCACCGACATCACCTACCGGGTGGGTTACAACAGCCTGGGCACCTTCACCAGCCGCTTCACCCGCAGCGTCGGCGTCGCGCCGACCTGCTACCGCGCGCTGGCCCAGGACGACGACCTGCCGCCGCTCACCCCGCCGGGCACCGGGACCGGCCACGGCCTGTCCTCCGTCACCGGACAGCTCTTCTTCCCGTCCGAGGTCGGCCCGGTCCGGGTCTACGTGGGCGCGTTCAACACCCCGATCGTGGAGGGCTACCCGCAGGCCTGCGACATCCTGGACGAGGACCGCCCGTTCCGCCTGCACATCCCCGACGGCCTGTGGTTCATCCGGGCCGCCGCCGTGGCCATGGACGACGGCTCCCCCCGGCAGCGGATCCGCCTGCCCAGGCTCGTCGGCACGGGCTGGGCGGTCCGGGCCCGCAGCGGCCGTGCCTACCGCGCCGACGTCCAGCTCCGCGAGGTGACCCCGTTCGACATGCCGATCCTGCTCGCCGTCCCGGAGCTCGACGGCTTCAGGCGCCTGACGCACGCCGCTACCGCTACCCGCTAGAAGTACCCCCGTACCCGCATGGCTCTCCCCCGTCCGCCCCCGCGACTGGCACCCCTTCGGCATGGTGGCCTCACCCGCACCGTCCCGGCCGGACACGGCCGGACCCTCACCGTCCCCGCGGGCGCCCGGCCGAGGATCTCCCGGCCGGGCGCCCGCCGGGCGCGAGTTCGCCGCACGGCTCGCGCCCGGCGCCCGTCAGTCCAGCGCCTCAGTCCAGCGCCTCAGTCCAGCCCGTCGAGCGCGGCCAGGATGTCGGCCGGCTCCGCGCGGGTGATGTAGTCGGTGTCGACGAAGGCCCAGCGGATGGTGCCCGAGCGGTCGATGACGTAGGTCGCCGGAACGGGCAGCGTCCGAGGGTGGCCCGCGTTGTAGCGGTCCAGGTCGATGCCCGAGCGGGCGTAGACCGCGGCGAGGTCCTCCGGCAGGTCGAAGGCGAGGCCGTACCGCGCGGCGGTGCCGCAGCCGAGGTCGCTCAGCACGTCGAAGGCCAGCTCGTTCTTCTCCGCGTACGACAGCGACTCGTCCGGGTTCTGGGGCGAGACGGCGACCAGTCGGGCGCCGCGGGCCGCGATGGCGTCGTGGTGCTGCTGCAGGGAACGCAGGGCGATGTTGCAGTAGGGGCACCAGGCGCCACGGTAGAAGGTCAGTACCACCGGGCCGTCCGCGAGCAGGTCGGCCAGCTCGACGCTCCGGCCGGTGGCCGAGGGCAGGGTGAAGGACGGCGCCTTCGCACCGACGGTCAGTGCCTGCTCCGCCTGACCGGAGTCGGCCAGCTCCCGGGCCGCCCGCTGCATCACGGCACTGACGTCGGCGGGGATCTGCTGCCGGCGCTTCTCGAAGAAGGCGCGCAGCTCGGTGTTGACGCTCATGGATCTCTCCCGCGGTCATCTCGGAATGCCATCTTGGAACGTTCGTTCCAAGATAATGGCAACCCGCGTCTCCCGGTCAAGGGCGCGGCCGGATATCTTGGAATCATCGGTCCAAGACGGGTGGTGGAGCATGGCGGACGTCAAGCACTTCGATCCGGACGCGACGCTGGACACCGTGATGCGGCTGTTCTGGCGGCAGGGCGTGGCCACCACCGGCGTCCAGGACGTCGTCGACGCCACCGGGCTCAGCCGCTCCAGTCTTTACGCGACCTTCGGCGGCAAGCAGGAGCTCTACCGCGCGGCGCTCGAACACTACGTCCGGGAGCGGTCCCGGCCCCTCCTCGGCCGTTTGGAGGAGGACGACCGGGGCCTGCCGGCCGTCGGCGAGTTCTTCGCCGCGCTGATCGAGAGGCGCTGCACCGGCGAGTTCGCCCGGTGGGGCTGCATGGTCTCCAACGCCCACGCCGGCGGCGAGAACGGCAGCCCTGCGGTGCGCGCCGTCCTCGACCGGCAGCACCGGTACCTGCGCGCCGCCCTGCACACCGCCCTCGTGTCGGCGCAGCGGCAGGGCCAGCTCGCCGAGGGCGCCGATCCGGACTCCGCGGCCGACGTCCTGGCCCTCCTGGCGCACGGGGTGAACCTGCGCTCCCGCGCCGGAGCGGACGCCCGGGAACTGCGGGCCACCGTCACCGCGGCGATCGCCGCTTTCGCGGCCCCGGCGGCCCCGGCGGCCCGCAGCGGCCCATAGCCGGGCTCCGACGGACGACCGCCGGGGCCGGCCACCGGAGACCCGCGCCAGCTGCTCACGGCCACTCGCGGCTACTCGCTCATGGCTACTTGCTCATGACTACTTGCTCATGACTACTTGCTCACGGCGAAACGCATCAGGTCCTTCTCGTCGCCCTGCTTGATCTTCCCCGTCTCGTTGATCACCTGGAGCTTCCAGCCCGCGCCCGCCCGTACCGCCTTGGCCACGGCGCAGCCGTTGTCGTTGGTGAGCATGCTGGGCCAGATGTCCGCGACCTGCTGGGTACTGCCGCCCGTCGCGTCGTAGACCTTGAAACTGATGTTGCGGGCGTTCTGGAAGGCACTGCGCTTCTTGTAGGCGGCGGCGACGAACACGATGGACGTGATGTTCGCGGGCACCCGGGCGAACTCGACGGTGACCGTCTCGTCGTCGCCGTCCCCGTGCCCCGTCTGGTTGTCACCACTGTGGACCAGCGAGCCGTTGCCCAGGGGGTCCAGGGAATCCAGGCCGGCGAGGCGCACGGGCTCGGAGCCCTGCATGGCGATGGCGATCAGGTCGAGGTCGGTGCCCTGCTTCTGCCGGAGCTTGCCCAGCAGCCCGCCGCTGCTCCCTGCGGTCGGATCCCAGGAAACCCCGATGGACAGGTGGGTCACCCCGTCCAGATCCGCCGGGCCGTCTTCCTTCGTCAGCGTGATCATGCGTGATCCTCTCGGTGGGGGCGCTGTTACGGGTCCGAGTCACACCACCTGGCAGCGGCGCATCGTCCGACCAGGGCAGACACCGTTTCCCCAGCACCATACCCGCCGCCCTCGCGACCGCCCGGAGCGGGACCGGACGACGACCGGGGCGCCGAAGGACGTGCGCGCCACCCGCCCTCGTCCACGCCCGCACCGCCGACACCGCCCGCCCGGACGCCTCCCGGGCGACCCTCCCCGCACTCGGCGACCTGGCCGTCGCACACCTGCTCCGCCCCGGGCCGCCGAGACCTACCGTGCCGCAGGACTCGCGAGATGGATCGCGGTGATCCTCGCCGCGGTGTCGAACCCGAGGACCGGATCGGGCCGGTCGGAGAGCAGGCTGGCGTAGAGCGGGCGGTAGTGGGCGACCTTCCGCCCGGTCCGGCCGTCGTTGCCGAACGCGGCCACCAACTCACCGCCCCGGGCGGCGAATCCGGTCATGGCGGTGTGGTCGATCCAGATCTCCACACCGGAGCGGCCGAGCACCAGGCTGCTCTCCTTGCTGCTGGAGCCGGTCAGCCAGCTGCTGCGCAACCGGGCGCTACCCTCCTCACCCCGGGAACGGAAGCCCACCGTGCACCAGGCGCTCGCGCCGCCGTCGAACTGCCGGGCGGAGGTGAGCCCGGTGAGGTCGACGAAGCGGGTGAGCATGCTGAGCTGGTTCACCCCCGAGTCCATCCAGCTGGACACGTACGAGGCAACGGCCTCGGGCGCCCGCAGGACATAGGGGTCGTAGAACGCCGAGGTGATGGCCGTGACCGGCCCCCACTCCGGGTGCGCCGCGAGCAGCTCGGCCGCCCAGTCGACCTCGGGGGAGAACGCGAAGTGGTGGGCCGTGAACACGCGCTCGCGCACACCGGCCTCGCCGTCCAGGCCGCGCAGCGCGCCGAGGTCGTGGACGAGCGGTTTCTCCACCAGAAGCCGGGCCTTCGACCGGGTGAGGGCCAGGACGGTCAGATCGGCGTGGGTCTCCGTCGGGGTCGCGAGGACGATCAGGTCCGGCCGGTGCGCGTCGAGCGCCCCGGCGAGGCCGCCGTAATGGGGCGGCGTGGCACCGCGGAACACCACCGGCCCCGTCGACCTGGGATCGACCGTGAAGTCCAGCTCCACGTCCGGCCGTTCCGCGAGCACCGCCAGGTGGGTCTCGGCGATCACACCGACCCCGACCAGCCCGACACGCACCGGTTCAACGCCCACCTGGTCGGCCATCAAGCCTCTTCCCCTCGCCCACCACGGCCCCGCACCTCAGGGCCCGCCTGCCTCGATCCTCGCGCGGCCACCTCGGCCCACCGGCCCAACGATACGGCCGGACCGTCGATCCAGCGCGAGGTCGATCGCCTCCGTGGACGAGGCGGTGGCCCCGTCGAAGCGGGCGTTCACCCGCCAGATGCGGGCGACCTCCGCCGAACCCCCGGGTATGGTGGTGGATCATGTCCAGCCGTAAAACGTCGATCATGGAAGCAGCGGCGCGGGTGATCGCGCGGCGGGGGGTGCGCGGGCTGCGCGTGGAGGAGCTCGCCGCCGAGGCGGGCGTGTCCACCGCGCTGATCTACTACCACTTCAAGGACCGCACCGGGATCCTCCGGCAGACCCTGGAGTTCATCAACGACCGGGCGGAACGCTACACGACCGAGCGCGCCGCGGACGCGCCGCCGCCGACCCCGCGCGAGGAACTGGAGCAGGCGCTGCTGCTGGAACTCCAGGACACCGTCGAGGTGCGGGAGAACACCACCGCCTGGGGCGAGCTGCGGGCGAGCGCGGTGTTCGACGACACCCTGCGCGAGGACCTGGCGCGGGCCACCCGGATCTGGGTCCAGGAGATCGCCGAACTGCTGGGCAGCGTGCGGCCGATGTCCTCGGCGGTCGCGCTGGCCGGCGCGGCGGAGCGGCTGACCGCGCTGATCGAGGGGCTGAGCACCCGCTGGCTCAGCGGCTCCCTGCCTCTGGCGCACGCCCGAGCACTGATGGCCGACGCGATCGACGCCGAGGTGTCCCGGCTCGGGTCCTGAGCGGCACCTGATCGAATCCTGACGGGGCCTGCCGGGCCTCCGCCCAGCCCACGCTCCAGGCCTCCTTGCGCCCGGTCCGTCACGCCCCGTACGCGCTGTCCACCGGCAGGGTCAGGGCACCCCTCTGAGTTTGACTGAATTTTCAGTCAATGCGAGTCTGAATCCGCAGGCAGGGTGCTGCCGCCGGCCCGTTTCCCGTGTGCACCGGTGCGTCGCAGCGCGCAGAGCGCTCCTGGCCGCACCCTGGCCCGGCACCGTCGCACGAACTGGAGAATCCCATGACCAGCTACCACGACGCCCACGTCGCCGGGACCCGTCCCTGGGTGCCCGCGGACGACGTCCCGCACGCGCGGACCTGGATGTCCTGGCCCTCCCGCCGGGGCGTGTGGGGGCTGCGTCTGGGCGGCGTCCAGGAGGACATCGCCCTGATTGCCCGCACGATCGCCGGGTTCGAGCCCGTCGTCATGTGCGCCCCCGACGACTACACGGCCGGCAAGGCGCGCGCGAAGTGCGGCCCGGCCGTCGAGGTGACCACCGCCATCCCCACCGACGACCTGTGGATGCGCGACATCGCCCCGGTGTTCCGTCGGGACGGCTACGGAGGCCTGGACGCCGTGGTCCTCAATTTCAACGGCTGGGGCAACAAGCAGGTCCACCACGACGACGCCCGGGTCGCCGAGCTCCTGGCCGCCCGCCGCGGGCTGCGCCACACCTACGCGGACTTCGTCGGCGAGGGCGGCGCGATCGAGACCGACGGCGACGGCACGGTGATGGCCACCGAGAGCAGCCTGGTCAACAAGAACCGCAACCGAGGCATGAGCCGGGACGAGATCGAGGACGCCGTCCTGGAGGCCTACGGTGCCGACAAGATGATCTGGCTGCCCGGCATCGAGGGCCAGGACATCACCGACGACCACGTCGACGTCACTTCCCGGTTCGTCCGCCCCGGCGTGGTGATGGTGCAGCTGCCGCCGGCCGACCGCGACGACGAGTGGGCGCGGGACGCCCGCGAGCAGTTCGCGATCCTCTCCTCCGCGACCGACGCCCGCGGCCGCCGCCTGCAGGTCGTCGTGGTGCACGGACCGGACACCGTCCGCTCGCGCAGCTCCACGTTCGTGGACTCCTACCTCAACTTCCACCTCGTCAACGGCGGGGTCATCACCGCCCGGTTCGGCGACGCCTACAAGGACGCCGCAGCCCGGGAGAGCCTCGCTGCGGCCTTCCCCGGCCGCGAGGTGGTGCAGCTCGACGTCGACCGGCTGATGGCCGGAGGCGGCGGCATCCACTGCTCGACCATGCACGAGCCGATGCCGTAGCGGCGCCGGCCACCCTCCGGAGGTCCGCCCCGAGGGCCCTCCGCCCGACCGCCCCGGCGCCGCCCGCCGCACCCTCCGTCCTGCCGAACGACCATGCCCGGAGTCACCCGCATGACCACCACCCTGTCCCGCCGCACCATGATCCGCTCCCTCGCCGGCGTCGGCGCCGGAGTCGGCGTCCTCACCCTCGGCCTCACCGCCTGTGACCCCACCGGCGCCGAGGAGATGGAGGGCGCCGCGACGCCGTCCCAGCCCGGCGGCACCCCCGGCACCCCCGGCACCCCCGGCACGCCCGGCACGCCCGGTGCCCGGCGCTTCGGCGCGGAGTGGGAGAAGCACCTGCGCACCGTGATGTCCTGGCCCGCCTCCGAGAACGTCTGGGGCGACCAGCTGCCCGAGGTCCGCCGGGACGTGGCCGGCCTGGCCCGGGCGATCTCGGCCCACGAGCCGGTCGTCCTGATGGCCCGTCCCGAGCAGGCGGACGCCGCCCTCAAGGCCTGCGGCTCGGCGGTCGAGGTGGTGCCGATCGCCGTCGACGACCTGTGGGCCCGGGACACCCTGCCGGTGTTCGTCGAGGAGGGCGGCAAGGTCAAGGGCGTCGACTTCAACTTCAACGGCTGGGGCGGCAAGCAGCAGAGCGGCAACGACTCCAAGGTCGCCCGGACGGTGCTGGCCACGTACGGCGTGGAACGGATCGAGACCCGGCTGGTCGCCGAGGGCGGCTCGTTCGAGACCGACGGCCAGGGCACCCTGATGGTCACCGAGAGCTCCGTCGTCAACGAGAACCGCAACCCGGGCATGAGCCGGGACCAGGTCGAGGCGGAGCTCAAGAAGGTCCTCGGTGTGACCAAGGTGATCTGGCTGGCCGGCGTCAAGGGCAAGGACATCACCGACGCCCACGTCGACTGCCTGACCCGCTTCGCCGCGCCCGGCGTCGTCCTGCTCGACCAGGCCTTCCCCGGCGGCCCCGCGGACGTCTGGTCCCGCGCGGCCGACCAGGCCCGCGACGTCCTCACCAGCGCCACCGACGCGACCGGCAAGAAGTTGCAGGTGATCGAGCTCCAGCAGCCCGACCCGGACAGGATCACCGGGCGCGGCGACGCCTTCGTCTCGTCGTACATGAACTTCTACATCGGCTCCAAGGGCGTCTACCTGCCGAAGTTCGGCGACACCCGGGCCGATGAGCGGGCGCGGCAAGTGCTCAAGCAGTACTTCCCGGACCGGGAGATCGTGCCGGTGAAGATCGACGCGATCGCGGCCGGTGGCGGCGGGATCCACTGCGCCACCCACGACGTCCCCGCACTCGGCTGACCGGGTGGCCGGCCCGGTCGACGCGCCGGATCCCGTCCCGTCGGGCTCACCGGGGCGCCCTAGGCGCCCGCCGCGGCGGGCTGCTGCTGGGTGGCGCAGTGGATGCCGCCGCCACCCGCGGCGATGTGGTTGACGGAGACCTGGGTGATCTTGCGGCCGGGGTGGAGGTCGCCGAGGATGCCGGCCGCCCGGTCGTCGGCGGTCTTGTCCCCGAAGTGCGGCACGATCACGCCGCCGTTGCAGACGTAGTAGTTGATGTACGTGGCCAGGAAGTTCTCGCCGGCGCCCTGGATCAGGTCCGGGTCCGGCTCGGGCAGGTCGACGACCTCGAAGCTGCGGCCCTTGGCGTCGGTGGCGGACTGGATCACCTGGATCGCCTGGTGGGAGGCGGTGGTCCAGATGTCCGGCGGGGTGTCGGCGGCCGGCCGGTGCAGCACGACGGTGCCCGGTTCGGCGAAGCGGGCCAGGGCGTCGACGTGGCAGTCGGTGATGTCCTGTCCGGCGACGCCCTTGAACCAGATCACCTTGTCGACGCCGAGCAGGTCCTTGAAGGCCGCCTCGATCTGGTCCCGGGTCCTGCCGGGGTTGCGGTTGTCGTTGACCCAACAGCTCTCGGTGGCCATCAGGGTGCCCTCGCCGTCCACTTCGATGCCGCCGCCCTCACCGGTGACCGGCGCCCGCAGGCGGGTGATGCCGTAGTGGCCGAGGAGGGTGCGGGCGACCTCGGCGTCGCTGGCGTGGGTCTGCTTGTCGCCCCAGCCGTTGAAGTTGAAGTCCGCCCCGGCGAGGCCCTGAGGGCCGGTGACGAAGGTCGGGCCGGTGTCCCGGGCCCAGAGGTCGTCGACCATCAGCTCCAGCACCTCGACCGAGGAGCCGCAGGCCTGCCGGGCCTGGTCCGCCTGGTCGGGCCGGGCCAGCAGGACGACCGGCTCGAAGCCGGCGATGGTCCGGGCCAGCGAAGCGATGTCCTGGCGGACGCCGGGCAGTTGGTCACCCCAGACCTCCTCCAGGGCCGGCCATGCCATGAAGGTGCGGGTGTGCGGGGCGGACTCGGCGGGCATCGCCCGCCGGGTGACGGCCGGACCGCCGGACGGCGTCGCGCCCGGGGCCGGGCCGCTCGGCCCGGGCTGTTCCTCCGACGAGCTGCCCGAGGAACAGCCACCGGCCAGGGCCAGAGCACCGAGCGCGGCGCCGGACCGCAGGAGAGCACGGCGGGACGGCCGGGAGGGAGCCATGGGACCTCGTTCCGGTAGGTGCCGGGTTCGGCTCCGCACGCTACTGAGGGGGCTCCGCCGTCCGGGGGCAATCCAAAGCGCCCGGCGCCCTTCCCACAGGCTCGGGACGCTTCCGCCGCCCCGTTCCCGGCGCGGCCGGTGTCCGGTCGCGAATGCCGGACCAGGCGTCTGAACCACCTGGCGCCAGCGTGCAGCCGGACACCACCTGTACCGCGTCTGCGCAGGTCAGCGCTCCCGTCCCCGGGCCTTGAGCGGGATGTCGGGGAGGGCCGGGGCGTGGAGGCGGGCGCCGTCGTAGCCGTGGACCTGGCCGAAGCGGGTGCCGGTTTCCCAGTCGTTGCGGGCCTGGAGGATCTCGTCGCCGGTGCGGCCG